>JAQYWP010000665.1 GCA_029379285.1 Rhizonema sp. PD38 | reverse complement strand
AGCTAAAATTCTCTCCCAAAAATAATACCTAAAAATAGACACCTTGAAAGGGCTGATCATATTTACTAGCGATAGTTTCTAATTCTTCTGGGTTTACAAATAACAATGGATCGTGAGTGCCAGCAGGGATTACTCCTATTGTTTCCAATGACATATAGTGTTTCACAGCTTCTTCATTTCTAGCAATAGTATCAAATACAAAAATACCTCCTGATTTGAGAATTCTACTCATCTCTGAAATTGCTTTATCAAGGTCTTCTATATGTTCCAGGAAGTCACTAGAAACTACAACATCAAAACTGTTGTTAGGGAAACTTAATTGATAAACGCTACCTGTCTGATATTCAATTTCTATATTATCGAGTAGCGCATGTTGTTTAGCTACCTCTATTGCACCTTCAGAGATATCGATGCCTGTGACGTTGAATCCTTGTCTAGCAATATATTCAGATAGTATTCCTCCTCCACAACCAATCTCAACAATCTTATGAGACCTTGAGATCCCGTATTCCTTTAATAATTCAACAGTAAAGTTTCCTCTAATAGGATTCATTACATGAAGTTTCTGATGGAGACCTTTTTCCAAATCCCACCAACCTTCCAGCCCTATTTGACTATAGGAATCAATATTTCTCACTTGCAGTTGTACGCCACAATCGTTAGCTAATTTATTTAGCATCTCCTTTTCTCCAATGGCATAGTACCTGCCAGTAATTCTTTCCTTTGTCTCTTTTGCTACCTTTTTCATACTTTACTAACCTTTTCCTTTCCAAGAAACTTTGAATTTGGTATTGTCAAGCTGTTGGACTACGAAAACCGTTGGGCAGAATTAGAAGTCAGTGACAATATCTTTGCCACCGTAGTCATGGCGCATTTAAAAACACAACAAACACGTAAAAAACCTTCAGAACGTAAAACTTGGAAATTGAGTCTGATACGTCGATTGTATGAGGTAGGGTTGCCGGAACAGGAGATTCGCAATCTGTACCGATTTATAGATTGGGTTATGATATTGCCAAGGAAGTTAGAAACCGAGTTTTGGGAACAGTTCAAACAGTTTGAACAGGAGAATTGTATGAGCTACATCACTACAGGCGAACGCATTGGCTACGAGCGGGGAAAACAGGAAGGTGGACAGGCACTGATCCTACGACAACTACAAAAAAGATTAGGGGAGTTGTCACCTGAGGAGCGATCGCACATTCAATCTCTTTCTCTACCGCAGTTAGAAGCCCTTGGTGAAGCGTTGTTAGATTTAACAACCATTCAGGACTTACGCAATTGGTTGCAAGCAAATCAACCTTAACATGAAAACACACACCGGACGTTTCTTACGAAGTCTCACTGTGTGCGTTGCTGTGAACCCAGCACTGGTGACAAAGACTCGTGCTTTTAATAACGCTGATGCTGATTCGGTCAATACAATTACTGAAATGTCAGAGGAAGATTGGGATCTTGATTTAACTCAACTGGCAGCTGTTTCAAGCTATCTTCCCGACATTCCGCACCCCTACTGTCACAATCGGTTTTGTCGCATTTCCTACACATGTGTTGTTGCTAGTGCTTGTCACGAGCAACTCGGCGAGGATACTGTGCGTTTGGCGGAAAGTTGCGGGTGGGAAAGCTGTCTTTATTCATACAATTACAGAAATGTCAACCGCTATACGATTGCCCTTTCTTAACATTACGAAAATAGTATGCCGGGGTGATATTTTTCTCCCTCCTTTCTCTTCATGCTAAGGCTTCAGCACGTTGTGGAATCAGTAACCCATTTAACAGAGAGGCTGGACGTTGAGCGTAAGGCCATGCAAAAGCATGACGGAAGGCAGCATCCTGGCAAGCTTGTAATTGTTCAAAGTTGATAATGTCGTGAGTGAGGAGATTCTCATACTCAAAGGGAAGACGCATATTGTGTAACCCCGCATTATCAGTACAAATTGCTATGTCTACTCCTGCATCAAAACAACGGTCAAAGACTAACTTGAGTTGGCGTATATCCTCTAAAGTGCCAGTTTTTAGGTATGTTGTAGGGCAAACCTCTAAACACTGATGGTCTTTAGCTAAATCTTTAAGTAACTCTGGATATAGTAGAGGAATTTGGATGCCGTGACCGATCCGCATTAGATAAGGTAACAGTTGGGGGTAACAGCCGGCTGTCGTCTCATAGAGGTGCCCTGTGGTGTTCAGTAAGAGCGATCGCGCATAATCATACAACTCAATCCATTCTTCCATACGCTCGGCATAGTAGCTATCTCCGCCTGCGATATCTATAGCACATACGTAATGCCTATTTTGTGCTGCTAGATCAACAATTGCCTTGTTCACCTCATAAGGTAAACGTGAGTGCATACAGAGTATTTGGCTAGTGACTATCGGATATTCGGATAACTTGCTGGATCTGCCGACAACATCGACAATTTCTGCCATCTTATCAATTCTCTGTGATTGACTGAGATGCTCTGGTGTTCGTAAGTAAGGAGTGTAGCGCAGTTCCAAATAAGCCAGGTTCTCAAAAATATAAGCACCCCTAATCAGGCGATAGATAAAATAAGGTAGAGTATCCACAGTTTGCACGCTTTCTACAAGCGTGTGCAACTCCAGATACTCATCTAGAGTGTTGCGCGATCGCGTGTAAAACTCTTCAAATTCAGGATAATCAGCAAAGCGAGCAATTAACTCCGCTGAATGGCGTTGAAAGTATCGCCACAAAACTCGGGGTACGACTGAACCCCCTAGATGCCTGTGTAGTTCTGCGTACAAAGTCATTGTAGTTTTTTAGCTAAAAAATATTAATTATTCTTAACTTTAGCAAAAATCTGGGCATGAGGGAAGAGTCGGTTGTGTGCAAGAGAAAAGTCAGAACACTGGCATCCGCGTGAGCTGAACTTCGGGGAAACCCATTGTAATAGGTCGGAGCCTTTCTCCCCTACTCCCCCGAGCTATTTAACTTGACAAAAGTTGTTTATTATGTAGATAATCTTAATTTGTGGAAACTTTAGCTTTATAAAATAAACTCTTGGCGAACGTCATTGTTATAGGTGCCCAGTGGGGCGATGAAGGAAAAGGAAAGATAACTGATTTGCTCAGCCGCTCCGCCGATGTCGTTGTACGTTACCAAGGGGGTGTAAATGCTGGGCACACAATTGTTGTAAACGGTCAGACCTTTAAGCTGCACTTAATTCCTTCTGGTATTTTGTATCCAGATACTCAGTGTATTATAGGTTGTGGAACAGTTATCGATCCACAAGTATTGATTGCAGAACTCGACCAAATAGAAGGACTTGGTATTTCCACACAAAATTTGTTGATCTCTCAGATCGCTCACGTAACGATGCCTTACCATCGATTAATTGACCAAGCATCGGAGGAGCGCAGGGGAAACCATAAAATTGGTACGACTGGTCGAGGGATTGGTCCAACTTATGCTGATAAATCAGAGCGCACTGGTATCAGGATGTTAGACCTGATGGATACACAAGGATTGCGTGACCAGCTCGAATGGACGATCAATTATAAGAACGTTATTCTAGAAAAGCTTTACAATTTACCACCATTAGATCCGTTCTCAGTCATTGAGCAATATTTAGGCTATGCAGAACGCTTGCGACCTTACGTTGTCGATACTTCTTTAAAAATATATGATGCAATTCGGCGACGACGGAACATTTTGTTTGAAGGAGCGCAGGGTACACTCCTCGACTTAGATCACGGTACTTATCCTTATGTGACCTCTTCCAATCCAGTAGCGGGAGGGGCTTGCGTTGGTACGGGTTTAGGACCGACAATGATAGACCGGGTGATTGGGGTTGCAAAAGCTTACACAACTCGTGTGGGTGAGGGTCCGTTTCCTACAGAATTGGATGGGGAATTGGGAGAATTGTTATGCTCGCGTGGTGCGGAATTTGGCACAACCACTGGTCGCCAACGTCGTTGCGGCTGGTTTGATGCTGTCATCGGTCGTTATGCCGTTCGGATTAACGGCATGGACTGCCTAGCAATTACTAAACTCGATGTTCTGGATGAACTAGAGGAAATCAAAGTTTGTGTTGCTTACGAGATCGATGGGGAACGCAGCGAACACTTCCCTAATAGTGCCCGTCAGTTCGCACGGTGTCAACCTATCTACAAAACTTTACCGGGATGGCGCAAGTCCACTAGTGATTGCCGCTCATTAAATGAGTTACCAAGACAAGCCTTAGACTATCTCAAATTCTTAGCAGAATTAATAGAGGTGCCGATCGCAATAGTTTCCTTGGGAGCAAGCCGCGATCAAACTATTATTGTCGAAGACCCAATTCACGGTCCAAAGCGTGCTTTATTGCTAAAAGAGTAATAATAACTGCTGTCTCCTAACAACTGTAAGGGCGGGTTTCACAATATTTTTCGTTTCCACATGACGAGTTATACAATTAAACCCGCGACACACTAACAACTAACAACTAACAACTGACTATGGATCTCACAATCGAATGTCAAAAGCGTCCAGAAGGCAGTAAGCCAAATGCTTTGCGCCGTTCTGGAAAAATTCCCGCAAATTTGTACGGTCATAAGGGGACTGAGTCAATTGCTCTCACCCTTGATAGCAAAATTGTTGAGCGCCTGCTGAAAAAAAATGTTGTAAACAGCACTTTGATCGATCTCAAAATTACAGATATTTCTTGGCGGGGAAAAACTTTGTTGCGGGAGGTTCAAACTCATCCGGCAAAAGGGACACCTTACCACCTGAGCTTTTTTGCTGTCGCAGGTCATGGTGACACTGATGTGGAAGTGCCCGTGCATTTTGTTGGAGATGCGGTGGGTGTGAAGCTAGAAGGTGGTGTCTTAGACACCCAAATTATGCAACTGCAAGTGCGTTGCTCGCCGGAAAACATTCCAGAAGTCATTGAGGTAGATGTGTCCCAAATGCATGTGGGAGACAGTTTGCATATTGAGCAACTTGTTCTGCCTGAAGGTATAACTGTTTTGAATGAACCAGACCTGATTGTTGTCACAGTTTTACAGTCTACAACAAGCGTTGAGGCTGAAGCTGTGATTGAAGAGACTGTAGCAGAAACTGAAGCACAAACTGAATAACAAACTGAATCACAAGCTACCTAAAGTTTGTTATAGTTACTGAGGAAACCAGGGATTACAAAAGTAAATGTTCGCTTCTATCTAGTTTTGCCTAGAAATAAGTAGACATTTGCAGGTAGTAAAACCCTGGTTTTTTATTTAACCGCCCTGCGGGTGACGCTCGTTCCGACGCTCGTGCCTCGCTACCGCTACGAAGATCGCTAAC
>JAQYWP010000664.1 GCA_029379285.1 Rhizonema sp. PD38 | reverse complement strand
AAAAAGTGGGTTTGAAGGCACATAGTCAGATTCCTGTCAATGCGTAAGTCCTAATCTTGTAAAACTTCTGCTGCTGACTGATAACGCTGTAGATGATCTTCAAGCAACAATTTATCTAGAATATGCCCCAATTCTTGACTCAGTGGTTGCGGCAAATGCTGTCGCCAATCAGCAACCCAGCCATAGCCTTGTCTCCTCCAAAGTTCCCAAGGGTGAACCCCACTCAGCAGATGAAAGCAAGTTGCACCCAAACTGTATAAATCACTCGCTGGATACGCTTCGCCTCCCTGCATTTGTTCTAATGGTGCATAACCAAAAGAACCGATCGCTGTTCCTGGGTGATTCATTACTGTCGATGTCAGTTGTTTTGATGCACCAAAATCAATCAACACTAATTTGCCATCATGACGACGGAGAATATTCTCTGGTTTGATATCCCGGTGAATAACTTGCTGCTTGTGAACTTCCTTAAGAATATTTAACAAATCGAGTAACAATTCCCGAATCTTTTGCTCACTGAAAATTAAGTGCTGTTGTAATTCAGCCAATAAATTTTGCCCCTCAATATACTGCTGCACCAAATACAACCGATTATCCTGTTCAAAATATGCTCGCAGAGTGGGAATTTGTGGATGTTCATCTAACTGATGTAATCGTCTTGCCTCTTGTTCAAATAGTTCTGTTGCTTTCTGAAGTGCGCCTATTCCCTGTACTTGTGGTGCAAATTGCTTGATGACACATTTTTCATTCAGCTTGTCTCTATCTTCTGCCAAATAAGTTTTACCAAATCCCCCACCGCCCAATGATTTTACAGGGCAATAGCGGTTTCTTAGCACGACCAATCCTATACCGCAGTTGGAGCAAAACTTTGTGTCATCAGTACAGGAGGGATTGTGGCACGCTGAATTGAGGCAGCAGATCATAACTATGCTTCTACTGAATAAATGTATTTATTATCCCCTCTAACCACTATGAATTGCGGAAATCTTCTTGACATTAGGTAGACAAAGCAACATTTTTGTCTAACACAGGCTTATATTGTTTATGTCACAATTGAGGAAACAACTATTTACCCAACTGCTGAACAAGCCTTAACCTGTGTGCTCGTCTGTCAATGGTTGTCTAACGGCTATAGAGACATCAAGTTATTCCGTTTTGATGTCCAGACAGGAGATGTCTATATTTTCGCAGGTGATGAGCTAGAAATTATAGTACCCCCTAATGGACTTTGGGAATTTGTATGAAACCGAACTTTAAAGAAATGACAAACGACGAACTGAGAGCGTATGCACTTCAAAACCGTTCAGATGAGGATATTGAAGCTTTGCGTGTGCTGTTTAGTCGCCGTAAGCCAAACTCACAAACTAAAATATTCCATCCGCCAAAGACTCCACAAGAAGAGCAAGAACAATTTGAATTATTCAAGCGTATCGTCGAAGAGAAGGAAGGAAAAAAGGACTCTCAAAGTTGAAGGTTCACAATTGCTGCCGCTTCAGGTTTAGAACGATGCTAAGTTGTACCATAAATTGATATTTTTGACTAACGATCAAGCTTAATTCTTTGCGCCTTTGCGTGAGTCAAAAATAAAAAGTCATACATGCGGTTGCTTTGAAAGTTACGCCTTAATACCTCGATGTATTCAGTTTAGGAACCATGCTTACCGATCCTCCGTCGTTCTGTCAAGTCTGTTTTATACCAGCCGGACAACAACCGGATATTTAAGAAATATGGCAGAACGCTAAGGCATTGAAAAGCTCATATCGCTTCGCGTTCCGTAGTTCTCAAAGGAGGAACCGACACTACAGGTATCTGGCGTTAGAAAACCCTAGCAAGAGCGCTGCCTCACGGCTATGCGCCTACGTTGATAACGGAGCATGACAAAAACGTTACTGAACAATCGCTATCTAGTGATCCAAGTATTGGGTGTCGGAGGGTTTGGCGAAACCTTTTTGGCAGAAGACACCTATATGCCTTCTCGGCGTCGCTGTGTGATTAAACAACTCAAACCGATCGCCAACGATCCACAAACCTACCAAATCGTTCAACAGCGGTTTGAACGGGAAGCCGCCACTTTGGAGTATCTAGGTGAAGCTAGTGAGCAAATTCCCAAACTCTATGCCTACTTTTCCGAAAACGGGCAGTTTTACCTTGTCCAAGAATGGATTCAAGGCTCGACACTAGGAGAGATTGTGGCAGCGAAAGGGATGCAGCGCGAAACGACTGTTAGGGAAATTTTAATAAGTCTGCTGTCAGTCTTAGATTATATCCACAGCAAAGGCATCATTCATCGGGATATTAAACCTGACAACATTATTCTTCGCTCACACGATAGCAAGCCAATTTTGATTGATTTTGGTGCCATCAAAGAAACGATGCGTTCTGTAGTGAATTTGCCAGGACACCGTACTCAATCGCTTGTGATTGGTACACCTGGATTTATGCCTACCGAACAAGCTGTTGGACGCCCAGTTTACGCTACTGATTTATATAGCTTGGCGTTGACAGCAATTTGTCTGCTGACTGGCAAACACCCACAAGAGTTACAAACCAATCCTCAAACTGGGGAAATACTTTGGCAAGATGACGTTCCAAATATATCTCCCAATTTGGCAATGGTGCTTAATCAAGCAATCAAGCCTAATGCTGGCGATCGCTACTCTACCGCCAGTAAAATGCTCTATGACTTACAGTCAGTCTCTACGCCAAGCTCTACAAAAGCTACAGTAGCTTTATCTCCAGCTACATCATCTCAGTATACTCAACCACTGTCTTCCCCGCAAAAAAATCCGATTATTTCTGCCTCTACTCCTGCAAACTGGCAAAAACCTGCTTGGATCGTTGGTAGTTTAGTTGTTGGTAGCTTGATTGGTGCGGCAGCGATCGCCAGTATTAACAGTCAGCCTGCGCCTGAAGGAACTATTGCGACATCGCCTACACTTATACCTTCATCAGAAAATCATACCACAAATTCAGTACCCTCAGCAGAAACACAGACGCCGATTAAACCAGCCAATATACCTACAGTTTCAAGACTAAAGCATCGCCGAAGAGCCACTCCCGCACCTTTTCCATCACCAATAGCACGTACTTCACAAGAGCCAGAAACACAAGAGCCAGAAACACAAGAGCCAGAACCACAACAAGAACCTGTAATATTAAATACTCCTCTAGTTATAGAACCATCGGTTCCACCATTAAAACAAAGGAATAAGAAGCCTGCGTCTCCCACACCGCCCACACTGTCCACACCGTTCACACCGTCTATTGCTCCCACACCATCGACTCCTCCCACACCGCACAACATCGAAAAGCCTCGCAATGACACCAGCATACAGAACGTTCCAGCATTTCCCACAGGTACATCAAGAAACACCGTAGAAGCTACCCTCGGCAAGCCAGCCAGAGATTTAAGAGGAGCTTGGCGTAATACCCGTGCTGTCACTTATCAACTAGTGCCAAATCAAATCGACCTTGGCTATTTATTTGACCGTAATTCTGGTACCATTCGCCAAACTGAAGTTGCTTTTGCCCAATCAGTGAACCCGCAAGTGATGCAGACAACAGTACAAGAAATGTTAGGCGGTGAAACTACTGAAGAAATTCAGGAAGGATTACAGCAGGTGCAACAGCGTCAGTCAGATAATTTCAGCTTTACCAAAGGTTCACTAAAAGGTCAGATTGTCCGTCAGGAATGTGACTTAATTTACATTAGTATCTGGGATTCTGACTTGCATGATTTTGTCAGTCCTTCTCAAGACAGAAAGTGTTGAACCTGATCAAATAAAAACTCCCAATAGCTAGTAGAACACTTGCTATTAACTAAGGGCGAGAGCATGAAACAAGATCGCTACCTGCTACAGGTGGAAATCGATGAAAGCATTCTAACCGCGAGCTAGGAAGAGTTTGTAACTCTTGTTGCTCTTGTTCATAGTGCTTTTGAGTACCATTCAGTTTTTCTTCTAATTGCTGTATCTGTCGCTTTTGCAGGAACCTGCCTAATTGCTGGTGAATATCTGGAGAAAGCAGAGGTGGGCTGGACAGAGTTTGAGGAGTGATTTCAAGATGAGCAGCAATAATTAAGTACAGCATAAAAATTTTAGTAATCTGTTTGACAGGAAGATAGGCTCGTTACTGTAGTTGTAAGCAAATCATTCGCTGTTTACGTTTCTAGACGAGAATCTTAAATCCCTAAAGATACTGTGCGGAGCGCAGACGCCGACATGCGTATCGCAGAAGTTTTCGATCTACTGAAATTGTTGCGGCTTGACCAAAAGTGTCTGCGATCGCTTGCTTATTGTGAATTACCCTTTTTAGCACCGACACATATGAAGTTTTACATAGGAGTGCGCGCAGATGCGAATCCTTCCTTTCTCTCCCATGTACGATTATCATTTAGAGCAAAAGCGAAAAGCAAAGAACATCGAAAGCTGGGTGCGGTGAAAAATGAAAAACCCCCGCTTCAACAAAAAAGTTCACAGGGGAAATTTATATAGTTTTGGTAATCTGAAAAAAGGGAATCGGTAATTATTCTTTCTTCCTAATACCTGCCCTAACTAAAGTCTTAGATACCCGACTTCGTAAAAGTTGTCGGGTATCTCGTTTTTGATGCTATAGCAACTTACGTAATTATTTAACTGTTGCCTTACCGCCAGCTTCTTCAAGCTGCTTCTTGATATCTTCAGCAGCATCTTTAGGAATGCCTTCCTTAACTGGCTTTGGCGCAGATTCCACCAAATCTTTCGCTTCCTTTAAACCCAAACCAGTTAATTCGCGTACCACCTTCAGCACGGCAATCTTCTTATCAGCTGCGAGAGAATCTAGAATCACGGTAAACTCGGTTTGCTCTTCTACTGGTTCAGCTGCGACTGGTGCACCACCACCACCTCCGATACCAGGCATCATCATCATGCCACCACCTACAGGCGCGGAAGCATCAACTCCAAATGCCTCTTCTATTTGCTTGACTAATTCAGAAGCTTCTAGCAGAGTCAGAGATTTCAACTGTTCTAAAATTTCTTCAGTTTTTGCAGACATGGATATACTCCTATGAATCTTGATAAATCAACAACTTGGTTATTAGCTAAAAGCTAATTGCTTACTATGCCGCTTGATCTTGAGAGTCTTCCTTCTCGGAAACAGCTTTGATAGCACGTACCAGAGAACCAGGCACTTCTTTGATGCCCACAGCAAGCTGCGTTGGCACGGCATTGAGTCCCACTGCCGTCAAAAGAAGAACTCATGGCTCGCTTAGCTGGTGGTTTGAAAGCCATTCCTACCAAG
>JAQYWP010000663.1 GCA_029379285.1 Rhizonema sp. PD38 | reverse complement strand
CTTTAATTTGACTGTTCAAACGGTAAGAGAGGCTTTGCACAAATGGGAAAAACAAAGCCCGTCTCTACCGAATTTTTGCCACTTATGTAAAACTTCTCTCACTGTTTCTGAAGTCCAGGCAAAGTGAGCAGCTATTTTTTCAACATACCACCCATGTGCATTTAACCTAATCACTTCTGCTCTGTCTTTGACTTTCTGTGGTACATCCGCAGTTCTGAGCTTTAGCAGAGTGCGGTCTTGTTCACGAGTGAGGAATACCCTTAAACGAGCGCCCATATACAAGTAACCTTAGTAGATGCATTCTAAGTATTTATTTATCTTAACATAGTTGGATTTTTCTACGCCGACTTACTTAAGTATTGTAACAAATATAGTGAGGAAAGCGGGTTGTGATTGAATAGATATGTGAACTAACGTGGAGAATGCGGGTTGAATCCATCCTTTTCACGGCGATCGCCAAATTCAATTAGCTTTGAATTGTCTGTAAAATAATAATCACAAAATTAAACGAAAAATGCATCATAACAAAGTCAGAAGACCAAACTCTAGAAGCACGCAAACGTATTGTGTAATCTGCCAGTCGATTCAAGGTTCAACTCAATGAGGAAGAATTGGATCGGTGGATGAAATCCATCACCGAGGCGACAGGCGACAGCGATATTGTCGTGGATAAAGAAACAGGTGTTTTTGGGCACAAAGTCACCATGTTGGATTTCAACCCGCAAGAGATAGCACGCTTTCGCGCCATTGGCAAAATCGTAGAATTTGAAGACGTTCCTGGTGTTAGCTATATCAAACAGGATAACCTAGTGCATTGCGAGCATATCCATCAAAAGCATTAAGTAGGCGCTCGCGCCAAGTGTAAATGGGGTCATGAGGCATTAGTAGTTGAATCGGGCTGACAGCACGTGCCCACTGAAAGGCACCGAAGACAATGTAGTCGGCGAAATAAGCTTGTGTTCCACCAATGTAAGGTTGGCGTTCCAAAGTTGCTCGTAATGGTGCTAGCGCTTTAGTGAAGGTGGCGATCGCTTCTTCACTCGGAGTCGCAAATTCTTCCAGTGTCATGCCAAAGCGTTGCTCGCGACTTTCACGGAAATAGGCTTTATCTTTCGGGTGGATCTGCTGAAATATATCCGTCACAAGGAGACGCATGAGAATGGGATGGAGAGTTTGTTCGCACCAGAACTTAATAAACAGAGTTTCCCCAAGAGCGATCGCACCTCCAAAAAGCGGATTGAGATTTGGATAAGTCACTTCGAGGTAGCGAGCAATCTCCCAACTATCAGCGATCATTTTTTCGCCGTCAATTAAGACAGGAACAAGTTCTTGACTGGAATTAGCAATTCTCTCCTTCTCCACAAACCGCCAAGGAATTTCCTCGACATCAAGTTTCTTATGTCTCAATGCCATTTTGATTCGCCAGCAGTAAGGACTAAAGCGCCTTTCATCATCAGCACCTGCTAAGTCATAAAGTTTGAGAACCATTATTATTTCTTCTCTCAACATCTGTGACTAAACAATCTAATTCTTGTTGCATTTTTGTATGAATTAAGTTATAACAAGCATCTACATAGTTGCGATCCTTCGCAGCTTGTTTACCATACCGTTCAAATAAAATCGGAGTACAGACGCGAGTGTGAATTTGTACAGGGAGAGGAATATTAGGCAGAGGGCCAATTGCTAAACCCCAAGGTAATCCCAGGTATATGGGAAATACCTGTGGATCGACTTCGTACAACCACGGTAATCCCCATTGATTCAACTGTTTAACCAGATCGTAACAATCTCCTAAGACAATTAAAGTATCATGAGCGCCTACAGATACGAGGGGTATAATTGGGACTTCCTTCCTTAATGCTAGCTTGATAAAACCTTTACGACCTGCTAATTGAATCTGATAACGCTCGCTGTGAAGACGAAACATATCTTGTTGAGCACCAGGATAGACTAGAACGCTTGCACCCATGTCAAAAGCAGCACTTGCTACTCTTGGATGTGCGATAATGGCTCCTGTTTTTTGGGCTAAGTGCCCAAGCATTGGACTGACTTTCCAAACAGAAGGATGCATCAAACCATACGCCAAACGTTCAGTTCCAAAACGACGGAACCAATCGTACATCATCATTCCCGTGTCTGGAGACGCCGCCCCACCATTATGAGAACCTACCAGTAAGACTTTTCCTTCAGTTGGGATATGATGCCAACCATCTGTTTTAACTCGAAAATAGTAGTTGTAAACTAACGAGAATAAGGGCATCAATGATTCGATAAATTGGGGATCTCGCTCATTCAATGACCAACCTGGTGCGGATACAGTTTTTCTTTGATTGCTGCTCATGAACTGAATATTTCTGTCTACACTTAACTTCTTGCATCATCCTTAAATTAGCTATACTCTTCAAGGCTGATAGCAAGCATTGTCTATATTCTCAACTTAACGTATTCAAACGGTTGTCTTAAACCACATTTAACAGTAGAGTGGCAGCGTCTAACTGGATGTCGTTTGTTTTAAACGGTACTCTTTTTTGTGACGCTCCTCGTGCGTCACCGATAAATTTTCACTTCACTCCACTTAAATGCATAATATTTATTGTCAAGATTTTAACAATGTAATAGTAGCATTGACGACAACTTGTGCGGCTCCTGCAAAAAACTTACGGTCAATAGTCGCTGGGACATCGCTAGGTTGGTGATAGTGGGGAGTACGTAGATTTGCTGTATCCGTTACTAATACAGCGCCGATTCCTTGATACCAGAACGGTGCATGATCGCTACGTAACACGTCGGGTGTAAGCAAGCCTTTGAGGGGAACTGGTAGGGTGAGTATAGGTGGTAAATTTGACTGAGACATATCTTTTTCAGGAGAGTTTTGAAAGGCTTTGAGTAGTTGTACGTGTTCTGCATCGCCTACGACTGCAACAAAGTCACCTTTATCCCCTACTGGATGAAACAGCAAACCATTTGGATATTTCTGACATCCAGCAGTGTGACAAGAATAACCTACCATGTCCATGACAATCACGCCTTGGAGATTTTGCAAATGCGCTTTATTTTTCACAAAAGCTTTACTACCTAAAAGCCCTTCTTCCTCTCGATCAAAAAACACTAATTGTAACGTTCTGGGATAGGAATATGAACCTAGTATTCGGGCCATTTCTAAAAGCACAGCAACGCCACTGGCATTGTCATCTGCCCCAGGTGAGATGATAATCGTGTCGTAATGCGCGGCGACAATAATTGTTCCTGCGGCTTTTTCGGTGCCCGGTCGTTCGGCTATGATATTAATCCCGTCGAAGAACTTTTCCAGCTTAGGTTTCCAGCCCAACTTTTTGAGTTCGGTTGTGATGTAAGCACGGGTACGCGATCGCTCAACCGGAGTGTAGCGCGTATAATACAACTTTTGAATATGGGCGAACAAGTTCTCAGCAGAGACTTGCGAAATATCAGCATTTTTGGCGTGAGATTGAGACTCCGAAACAGGAGTTTTTGCATCTTTCTTAACAGAAAGGGGATTCTCAAATCTAATGCTATCAACAACTGACACCTCATGCTGTCTGATAAAAGCGCTCCCATACACTACTGCAACTGTTATCAGCACTAACAGCATCAACCAAATCCACTTTTTCATTCGCTTGCTCCGTGCTTTCCTGACTAGAATAGCGCAAGCGCCAAGTTAGACGCGGGCTGTTTACGCTCCAGAAGAGCGCTAGGTGAGGGCGCGCACAGCGTCAGCGAATACCTTCGGTGACTCCTGCGGGAAATTGTGCCCGACACTGGGGACGATCCGACGCTCGTATAAGCTTGTGAAATGCAGTGCATCGCTGTCGGTAATTTGTGCTGGGGTTACGCCATCCTCAGTTTTGTATTGCTACAAAGTTTATTCTGTCTAGTTTTCAGTCTTTTTACGTCGAAAGGTAATACATGTGTGAGCGCCACCTGAGCTATGGTGGATTAAAATCGTAAGTTTTCGCTTTTTAATTTAGATAATGAAACGAAATGCAAGTCTTTTGAACAAAAATTTGTATCAATATGATTGGTTGAAACATCTTCCCACCAACCATGCAGAGGATGACTTTTATGCGGGAAATACCGCCCTTTTACCTGAATCACATTGAGTACATCACGTAGTAGTAATAAATCAAGACCTATTTCCTCTGACCAATGCTTGATTATTTCTGGGGTTGATAGAACTTGAAGGGATGGCGCTTCCTGCTGAATAAAAGAGATCGCTCGCTTGTCGTCAGTCGCGATCGCCCATCCTCGGTGAATGGCGATCGCGCTGGTGGCAGATTCGCCATCATCTCCAAGAATTGCGGCATAGTTTACAAATGATTCCTCCTCCTCTTATGACTCAAAGTCCACAACTGTCAGTAAACTTTGTGCAATGGCTGCCTCGAACTGAGTAACACCCTCGTTCTCCTCATCCTTGAGGCGAGAGAGCGTCTTTAACTCGCGTTCTCGCACAATCTGGGTGACTGCAACCTCAGCAGGAATAGATTTTAAGATTGCCAGCAATTTGCTTGAGGCGCAAAAGTTTAGAACGCAGCAGGCATCAAGAAGAACGTGGGAGTGAGCAATATACATAATTTGACCTCACTGCCTATTATGCCTGGAGCTGGCGCAGGTCGAAATCAGTGGATTCCTCGATCATTCCGCTTGAATGCTCCCGCAACGCTTCTGCAATTCTACGGGCTTCTAAGCGGTCAACGCAGAGAAAATCTGCAAAGCGCCCTTCAGTGATCAAACCCTGATCCAAGGCCTCAATTGCCAGGTGCTGATAGTGGAGTGGCATCATGTCAGTCCGCTGCGGGATTTCGTCTAAGCCAAGTTCCTGTTGCACCTTTCTGACTTTCAAACCGCGATCGCGCAATGGCTCCCAAGTTCCTGATGGCACAAGTTCCATTTCCTCTAACCGATAAACAAGAGCTTCCACAGACACACCATAGTAATGCGCTAGTGTAAACAGATTAGTCGGAGTAAACTTGCCGTGTGTACGGTACACATCATTAAACCGCTTGAGTAAGCCGCTCGTTGGCATTAAAAAATATTTTGGAAAAGTTTCGGCTAGCCGCTCGCTTTCTGGAACTCGCTGATACTGACCGTTAAAGTGGAACTCAGACTTTCGCCGATGTGCGAGAAAGTGAAGGTATCCATGAGCCAATGACCAACGTCTTCGCTCTTCTGGGTGATCGGCGTTGATTGCCATGCAACCGCCAATTTGTTCATTGTAGCTATATATTTCTGAGTATTTTGGTGGCATCTTCAGATAGAAAATGCGGAGTCCTACAT
>JAQYWP010000662.1 GCA_029379285.1 Rhizonema sp. PD38 | reverse complement strand
TAAGCGCACTTCCCCGCTCACGATTACCACTACCCCCGATTTATTGAGCCGATACAAAAATACTATAAGAAACTTTTATTTTTTCAGCGCAAAAGATTTCTTCCTGGAGATGCCAAAAAAACGATTACTGGGATAAGTTGGGAAAATGCACTAATATTTTGTGCGTGATTGGGAAAATGGTATCGAGCAAGGCTTGGTAATCAGCTAAGTGAAATGGCGTTTCATTATCGATTGCCTGAAAAAGAAGAAATAAATCTGTATTCTATTAATGACGACAAGCAGTTTTCAGAAAGTGGAATTTGTCTCGTTAAGTTTCAATTACCATCTAAGTATAGTAAACTTGCTGATTACCTATGGAGCGGAGAATGGAAAAAAGCTGATGAGGAAACAGACTCCGTAATGCTCCAGGTAAGTAATAAAGAAAAACGAGGCGTCTTAATTAGAGAAGATATCCAGAACTTCCCATGTGATGACCTCCGTATTATCGACTATCTGTGGGTATATACCAGCAAGGGACGTTTTGGCTTTAGCGTTCAAAAGAACATTTACCAAAGTTTGGGAGGTACGAGCGAGTATAATGAAAAAGTATGGGATGACTTCGGCGATCACGTGGGATGGAGAGTGAAAGAGAGCTGGGTTTATGACAATGAAGAGACCAGTGAAGTTACTTTTGATACCGTAGCCTCAATCAGGTGGATTTATTACAATGAAGTTACTTTCAATACTACAGCCCCGATGGGGCACCTCCCGGTAAACAATACTAGACACGTGGCAGCATACCACTACACATTTTCTCCTCTCGCATCGAGACTTGTAAACTGTAACATAAGCGGGCAAAGTGTTGGCTATAAACACACGCAGCTAAATCCAAACCCCAACCAATAGCAATCATACTTGCAACTGGCTAGGTATTAAATGATAAAGGGGAAGTTACGCTCATCTCCTCTGTGTCCAACGTCACCACCTTGAATACTCCTACTAGTTGTCCTGTCAAATAAACCTGGATCGCCCATCCCATGACTATTATAATTGCAAATATAAAATATTTATATTACGTAGCTTAACTTTTTCTTCTGGGGTCACTTTGTTGCACTGCTTATTGGTGTTTTAGTAGTTTCCTATGATTGGTGCGAGATTTGAGATACTTCAACTTTGAGAATATTGAAGTCAAATTTCTGTTTAGTGAAGAAGTGAAGAAAAGTAATAGGTTTATTCAAGAAGATTGCTGATTATCTGCTTTTTTTCCACACTGCCTTAATGCAATCCAAGCATCTAGTATTTGATTGTAAATCTGTTGAATTTCTCTCAAATCCTCTTTTGTTAAGCAGTTGCGCTTACTCATGTGTCCGCCCAATTCAATAATAGTTTCGTAATTTATTGTCTCATTTGTCAATGCGTAAGTTCTGCAATCTATGAGTCAGCCCAACTGACTTCTAAATCCCTTGCTTAATTGAAAGAAATAGCCAAGAGCGATCGCTCACTTGTCACAGCCTTCGGTGCCTTTGGCAACGGCGCACATCCGTATCGCAAGAGTATCTAACCAGACTTTATCAAACTACAAATATTAATGACACATCTCTCCTACGAGCCAGTTTAACTAACTGGCAAATCCCTGACTCGACTTAAAGGAATCTACACAAGTTTAGCTTGCACCTCTAAAATAGCAGACAAGCGGCACAAGATTGGATAAACGCAATCCTTAACCATCAATCGGATATGCCGGGTCACACCAATACTATTGTGACCGAGCTTTGTGAAAAACCAGAAATCTCTTCCCAATTACAAGACTTGTTAAAACAAATCCATGTAATCCGTTACTCATGGGCATCAGTTGTCTCTCAACCGAAAACCTGTGCAACTTGTGTCCTATTCAAGCCCTTCGCTGACGGTACCAGTCGCGGACTGTGCTGTGGCAGTGACACTGTTTCTCGTGACTATCACCCCCAAACGGGGGACTGTGTGCATATGATTGAAGCAGCTGAGAACTTCACGGACAAGTTACCGGAAGGTTCGTTTATGTTCAAGGCAGTAGAAGGCTCCCACGCTTATGAAGTTTGGGTTGGCAACATGAATTATGGTGCCATCAGAATACTGGAGAATGGGCAGTGGGTGCAAAGCTCGCAGGAGAGAGTACTCTCTAGAGCAGACTTTGCGCAAAGCTACGCCCCTACTGAATACGGCACTCCTTACGCTGCGGCAGCTGCATTAGTTGAAGCAGCACAACTTAGGGACACTACCCATCAGCCACTCGAAGTCATTAGCCGGACGGATGGCACATTCGTTGTTCGCGATGAAAAAGGTTGCCATTTTGTCGTGCAACCTAACCATCTAGAACCAAGAAAACGATGCGAATGTGCCGATTGTATCTGCCGAGGGATTCCTTGTCAACATCAGCTTGCTGTAGTATTTACGGCTATTGAGCAACTTTTGGACAAACCCTTTGATGAACTGTTACTCTTAGAGTGGGAATACTTGAAGCAACACGCACAGCAGTTGCAAAATTTGAGCGCGGCGTAAGGTTTTAAAATGCAGGGCATAGCGATTACTACTCTATGCCCTGCACTGCAACAAACAACTCAGATAGTGTGCTGTAAGAGGTTGTTTGAAAAGGGTTGACTTGAGCCTCAAGTGTAACTCAGGGAAGCGGTCTCAAATCCCGAAACCCCGATTCTTAAGGTAGCAGTTTCTCGATAGCCAAGGTAGTGAAACACACGTTTGAGGACTTTTCAAACATCCTCTTAGTGCCATTCAGCTAAAATGCTTAACAATCGCCTCAGCAAATTCAGAACATTTTAGAGGTTCTACTGGAGGCTCCATCAAACGTGCCAAATCGTAGGTAACTTGACGGTTTTTAATTGCATCGCCTAAACCTTTCTTAATTAAGTCTGCTGCTTCTTGCCAATTGAGATATTCCAGCATCATGACACCAGATAGAATCACTGAAACGGGATTGACTCGATCTAAGCCTGCATGTTTAGGTGCTGTACCGTGGGTAGCTTCAAAAATAGCACACTCATCACCAATGTTTGCTCCTGGTCCCATTCCCAATCCACCAACAATTGCTGCTGCTGCATCAGACAAATAATCACCATTCAAGTTCATTGTCGCTAGAATCGAATACTCATCTGGTCTGGTTTGGATTTGTTGGAAAATGCTATCAGCAATCCGGTCATTGACCATAACTTTGTCTTTCCACTTTCCATTACCGTGGGTTTCCCAAATTGAGTTAAAAACTGTTTCAACTTCATTGACAATTTGGCGCTGTTTGTCTTCAGTCAAAGCATTAAAACCAGGATCAATGTAACGAGCATTTTCTTTGGAGGTGAGGTTAGGGTTATTCTCCTTATTACTCAAAATCCAAGATTCTCTTTCAGTAACACACTTTTGCCGAAACTCAGAAGTTGCCAGTTCATAACCCCAATCGCGGAAGGCTCCTTCAGTGTATTTCATGATGTTGCCTTTGTGAACCAAAGTCACCATCTGCTTGTTCTTAGGCAGTTGTAAGGCTTGTTTGAGTGCGCGCCTTACCAAGCGCTGGGAAGCTTTTTTGCTAATGGGTTTAATCCCAATACCAGAATCTAGAGGAATTTGCTTTTTACCATGTTCTGGTGTGGCTGGGATCAGTTCGTTATTGAGAATCGAAATTAACCGATCGCCGATTTCGCTACCTTCACGCCATTCAATACCCAAAAAAATATCTTCTGTATTTTCCCGGTAAACAATCACATCCAGTTTTTCGGGATTTTTGTGAGGAGAGGGTGTGCCTGCATAATAGCAGCAAGGACGCACGCAAGCGTACAGGTTAAAAATTTGTCGTAATGCAACACTCAAAGACCGAATACCACCCCCGATTGGAGTTGTTAATGGTCCTTTAATAGCAACACTATATTCTTGAATTGCCGTAAGAGTGTCTTGGGGTAAATATTGATATGCACCGTATAAATAGCAAGCTTCATCACCAGCGTAGACTTTGAACCAATTAATTTTCCGTTTACCCTTGTATGCTACTTCTACCGCAGCATCTATCACTTTTTCGGTAGCGGGCCAAATATCTATTCCAGTACCGTCGCCACGAATAAAGGGGATGATAGGATTGTCAGGAACAATTGGTTCAGCGTTTTTAAAAGTGATCTTTGCTCCGCTTGTTGGTGGGGATATTTTGTCGTACATCAAAAACTCCTGATGGCTTTGCCGGAAAATGTCATAGTCTTTGGTGAAACCCAAAGATAAAAATCCCTTTTGATGGGAAGGCTAGAAGATTTGCCTTGTCTTGTTTTGCTCACATAAGCCGCAGAGTTTTCCCTTCCCCAACTTGTGGAGTGTTTGGAGCAAGGCATAGGATTGCAGTAAAACATTTGTTATCTTATTAAAATATAGCAGGGTAAGCGCAAGAAAAAGTATGGCTTTTTATGCACTTCGAGGCAGCGCAGTCGCTAACACCTGAAGCATATATAGGAATCATATTTGATTTTTGAAAAAAACTAAGAGATAATACGGAGAGTCGTCAAAAGTATAATGAGGAACAATGATGAATCAGCACTTGCAGCAGGCGATCGCTGAACTAGAGGAATTTACAGTTCAAAATCTAAACACCCGTGAAGTAAGAAAAGGGTTAGCTGTTAAGTTGGTTTATCAAGGTTACTTATATGAGGAAATCCAGAAAATTCTTGGCGTTTCACTGGGTTCGATCACAGGTTGGAAACAAGTCTATGAAGAAAATGGAATTGATGGTCTAAGACTAAACTACAAAGGAAGGAAGAGTTATCTGAGCATCGAGCAGCGAGAGGAGGTATTGAGTTGGCTCCAAACAAACGATTATTGGGAGATAGGAGAATTAGAGTATAAACTTGCTTTTGAATACGATGTAGTTTACGAAACAAAAAAAAGTTATTACGATTTGTTGAAAGCAGCAGGAATCAGTTGGAAGAAAACCACCAAATTAAACCCAAAAGCCGACCCAGATGCTGTTGCCGTAAAAAAAAAGAAATTGAAACATTGTTGGAAAGCAACCGCAACGAAATTGAAACAGGCAAATTGAGAGCGTTACTAATTGATGAATGTCATTTAATGTGGGGGGATTTGAGTGGCTATATATGGGGCAAAACAGACAAAGAAATTGTGGTTCCAGTGGTCAATGAACGAGAAAAGCAGACCTATTATGGCGCAATTGATTATCTCGAAGGAGAATTAATACTTAAAACTTATGATGCTGGGAATTCAAAAAACACGATTGATTATCTACGTTATTTATAGGACTTACGCATTGACAGGAATCTGACTATGTGCCTTCAAACCCACTTTTTGT
>JAQYWP010000069.1 GCA_029379285.1 Rhizonema sp. PD38 | reverse complement strand
TTTTGTATTCTTTATTTACTTTTTCCGAGTTTATTCGGTAGGTGCAAGATCTGAGCTAAGGGTTTAGTTAACGAACTATCCATGATCTTTTACTCTGTATTGTGATGAAGGTCAAAACAGTTCAAAATTGTATTATGGTTTGAGGACAACTTTAATACACTCGTCCTGCTTGTTGTTGAAAACTTCGTACCCGTGCGGTGCTTGCTCTAAAGGCAGACGATGGGTTATTATGAAAGATGGATCAATGTCCCCATTTTGGACGTGTTCAAGTAAAGGGCGTAAATACTTATGAACGTGCGTTTGTCCAGTTTTGACTGTTAAACCTTTGTTCATGAGAGCACCCATTGGGATCTTGTCTACAAAGCCAGTGTAAACACCGGGAATTGAAACGTGACCGCCTTTGCGACAGGCAAGAATCACTTGCCTGAGGGCTGTAGGTCTGTCTGTTTCTAGACGCACTGCTTGCTTCACAGTATCGTAGAACCCATCAGGACCCATGCCGTGTGCTTCCATTCCTACAGCGTCCATGCAAGAATCTGGACCTTGCCCACCTGTCATTTCTTTAAGGGCTTCACCAACATCTACCTTCTCATAGTTAAGGACTTCTGCCTTGGCTTGCTCAGACGCCATTTTCAGACGTTCGGGAACTCGATCAATAGCGATGACCCGCTCAGCACCTAGCATGTAGGCGCTTTTAATGGCAAACTGTCCCACAGGACCACAACCCCAGATCGCAACCGTGTCTCCTGGCTCAATATCACAGTTTTCCGCTGCCATGTATCCCGTAGGGAAGATATCTGTAAGAAACAGGACTTGTTCGTCACTCAATCCATCAGGAATTTTGAACAAACCGACATCGGCAAAGGGAACGCGGGCATATTCAGCTTGACCGCCTGCGTAGCCACCTGTAAGCTGGGAATAGCCAAACAGTCCAGATGGTGAATGACCCAAGAGTTTTTCAGCCATCCAAGCGTTGGGGTTGGAGTTATCGCATAGTGACCACAAATCCTTGTTGCAGAAGAAACAAGATCCGCAGGAAATGGTAAAAGGGACGACAACGCGATCGCCTATAGAAACATTTTTTACTCCACTACCTAACTCGACAACCTCCCCCATAAATTCGTGACCAAGGATGTCACCCTTTTTCATTGAGGGGTTGTAGCCGTTATAAAGATGTAAATCAGAACCACAAATCGCCGTTGACGTGATTTTCACAATCGCATCACGCGGATTAATGATTTTTGGATCGGGTACTGTTTCCACCCGCACATCTTTAGCTCCGTGCCAGCATACTGCTTTCATTACGTTGAAATCTCCTAAAGTTTTAAGTTATTAGCATGTCAGGGAAACTGTGCTACTTGTAAATTTTGGCAACCTGACAATTGACGAAGATGTTGTTGCAATTTCGCCTGCTTGCCGCTGATCAAAAGCCTTATATCGCGTTAATTACTAAAGTTCGAGGTTCAAGTTACGGACTTTAACCTTTGCTTGGCTTGATCTAAAAGAGTGCAAACCATCTCGACGTTTGTAGGAATGTATTTGCGCTCTTTTACAGATTCTCATCTTGGTGGATAAACCAATATCCCACTCAGGATGAGTTACCGTTCACAAAAAAATAGACACGCATAGTGAAAATTAATTATGCCCTCGTCAAAACCATTAGTAGGGGCGCTCCTACAGAAGCGCCCTGACATCATTTATGTTGATGTCTAATCAAGTGTGCTTATGCAGGCACCATTTCCTTTTGAGATCTCTTCCAATGACGATGTTGAGCGATCGCAGCGATAAAATCATCACTGAACGATTTCAAGTCAGAGGGCTGCTGACTTGTCACCACACCGACAGAAGAACGAAGCCCATTACTTGACAAATTCGCGCCCAGAAGATCAGCTATCGATAGTAGTTCGACGCCTTCGCTGGTAGCGGCGATCGCTTTACAGTGCTTAAATGCCTCGGTAATGAAGTTAACAGCTTCTCCCTGCTGCTTGAGCATCTTGATGCTCTGTGCTCCGCCGGGTACATACACTGCATCAAACATCACAGAAGCACTCGTGATAAAGGTCATCTCAACCGGGATCTCCTGCCCATCATCACCTTTGATCTTGCCGCCATGAGTCGCAACCACCTTTGCATGAGCGCCAGCGTCTTCCAGTGCTTGCTGGATTGTCTTCATTTCATGAGCATTCACACCATCTGTGGCTAGAATTGCAATTTTACGAGTCTTAATCGATTTTTCTGGCATCTTCTCCAACATGGTTTGGATACTAAGTGCCGGAGACTTTTGCCCGTGATTCTGCTTCACTTCTTTGGGAACAGGTAAGCCCAATCCTTCGGCAATGCGGGTGACGAGTTGATGATCGACAGAATTGAATAATTCCAGCATCCGCTCTTTGACACCGGGGTTCATTACTTTACCTAGCTCAAAAAGTGCTGCTTTGACTAAGTGTTCTTTCTCTACTTCGGACAGACTGTTCCAAAATAAGGTTGCCTGACTAAAGTGATCGCTGAAACTGGGGCTACGTTCTCTGATTTTATGACCTTCCACTGGCTCTTTATAGCTGACAAAGCCGCCGAGATTTTCCGGAGCCGGCATCGGGTTACCATTACCGAGTGAATTTGGGTAATAGTTCACCTTTGAAGTGGGAATGTTGTACTGCATAACGCCGTCCCGCTGGTTATTATGGAACGGACAAACGGGGCGGTTGATTGGGAGATCGGTATAATTTGCGCTTCCCAAACGGTGTACTTGCGTATCAGCGTAGGAGAAGATCCGACCTTGCAGCAGTGGGTCATCTGAGAAGTCTATGCCCGGTACAATATTGGCAGGTTGGAAGGCGACTTGTTCTGTTTCCGCAAAGTAGTTGTCTGGGTTGCGGTTGAGCACCATTTTGCCGATTGGCTTCACCGGAACCAGTTCTTCGGGAATGAGCTTGGTAGAATCAAGGATATCGAAATCAAATTTCGATTCGTCCCCTTCCTCGACAATCTGCACACCGAGTTCAAATTCGGGATAATCACCCATTTCGATCGCGTCTCCTAAATCGCGGCGATGGAAATCGGGATCTTTTCCGCCTGCCTTCTGCGCCTCATCCCACACTATCGAATGTACGCCTAGAATTGGCTTCCAGTGAAATTTCACAAATCGAGCCTTGCCTTGTTCGTTAACAAAGCGGAAAGTGTGAATACCAAACCCTTGCATCATCCGGTAACTTCTAGGAAGGGTACGATCCGATAGTATCCACATAATCATGTGCATCGACTCGGGCATTAGGGAGATGAAGTCCCAGAAGTTATCATGAGCGGTTCCCGCTTGGGGTATTTCGTTGTGCGGTTCGGGTTTAAGCGCATGAACCAAGTCAGGAAACTTGATGGCGTCTTGGATGAAAAAGACCGGAATATTGTTGCCTACTATATCGTAGTTGCCATCTTCAGTGTAAAATCTAACGGAAAATCCGCGCACATCACGTGCAGTATCGGCTGAACCCCGGAACCCGGCAACCGTTGAGAATCGAACAAACACCGGAGTTTTCACTGAGGGGTCTTGTAAAAACTTTGCCTTCGTATACTCCTTCATGGACTCATAAGGCTGGAAGTACCCATGAACACCAGCTCCTCGCGCATGAACGACTCGCTCTGGAATGCGCTCTCGATCAAAGTGTGCCAGCTTCTCGCGGAAGTGAAAGTCCTCTACTAATGTAGGTCCACGGTCACCTGCTTTGAGGGAATCATTTGTGCTGTTAACCCGAACTCCCTGATTGGTGGTAAGATATTCTCCACCTTCTTTACGAAAGGAGTCTAGAGCCTCCTGTTTACTTTGCTCGTTGATCGGATTGTGTTCGGTCATCTTAAATGTGTAATGTGCTATTTAATACTGTAAGTAGGTTGCGTTGCGTATTAATTTTCTTTAGCAGATAAATAAGTCTGCCAGGATCGGTGGTTGCTGCGCCTCATCCGTATTTAAGGCGAGTCACTGAAAGCAACTGTACTATCGTATGGAATATGATCCGAAGCTTCCTCTCACTCAAGACGTAAAGAATGGCAGGCGTCGAATATTGCTTACTTCTGGTCAGAAAAACTCCTGTAGGTGGTGTGATTTCCGAGGCGTGGAAAGTGGTGTAGTCTAATTGTTCAAACTATTGGAGAGTAGCTTGTAAAGGCGATAGATTCTGGTATACTACTCATTTTAATAACTCATCGGAGAATATTTGAAAACTTCTAGAGCGATTGTTCGATGGGTTTATATGTAGTGAGATTTCTCGTGCTGCTTTTCTCTTTTCTAAACCATCTTTATGATAGCCAGCCCTTTGTAGCACCTTCTCTAAGTTGCAAACAGCAGAGGAACGATTAAAGGCGATTTTTTAAACTTATCTATTTTCTGGTGGTCCGATCTGAGTAATCTCATAACCATCTGGATAACTGCGAATGGGAGAGTCAATATAAAAATTAGATTGTTGACGGTGTGGAAAGAAACGTAATATAAAGCTCCGAAATTTAAGAATATTTGTCACAGAATTTCTCAGCCATTGGGAAGGATGTTCAAAACCAAAAGCATCTAGCATTCTCTCATCAAGTAAAGCAGAGGTAACGGGTTTGAGGGGCGATCGCATCCACTTAGGAAACCAACTCAAGAATAAGTCACAGGTTGCTTCACCCACCCGGCGGTTTGCGTCACAATAACCAAAGTTTTCACGTTCATAATCTCGGTTATAGCATTCAAATTCTGCGTAGGTTGCAGGAATATTTTGAATATGCATTCTTTTGCCTACTTCTTGCCAAAAGTAAAAAGCTGCTAATTTTTCTTGCTCACACATCTGCCGCCAACCAAATTGAGCATTCCAACGGATCGGCTCGTAAATAAAAGTCGAGAGTACGTAGAGAAAATCTGCATTAGTGATTTTAAAACGTCCGTGGATGGCATTCATCCGCTCTAGTGCTTGACGACCTCGCTCGCTATCGTACCCCCACTTGATCATTTCCACAACAATGACGGAAGTATCGTCATAACGTTTTTGAGGGCGATCGCGAAATTCCCCTGTTTTATCTAGTAATTTCGAGATACTGGGAACACAATAAGTTTTCATCAGTGCTACTTCGAGCGATCGCACCATGTCCCAAGGAAATTCATACCCATTCATCAGATAATAAATCTGACAATGATTTTGCACGGGATCTAGTTGCTGAATCCGACGAAGAGTTTCGTAACGATGTAAAAACACTTTTAATTTTTTCTATGAATTCAACTATTTAAATATATCTGAATATTGCTGACTTTTCCCCTTAAGTCTCAAAAAGCTCACTCACACTCTTATTTAGAAAAAAGTACAGCACATAGGGTACAGTAGCTGAAATTGGGTGCTAAAGGTGACAAATCATGTTGGACTGGTGGGAGAAAAATTTTGCGACTTGTGAGCTAGGCGATTCCTTACTCTCCGAATCACCTAAATTATTCCTCGGCTCCAAATACAACACCTTCATACAACAATTCAATAGGGTATTCAAATTCAATACTTGATAGAGTAATAATATCTCCAGCCGTGTAGGGATAGTAAAGCCACATTCTACCCTCTCCCCGAGAGTAACGCTCGACGGAGATTTGTTCAGAGTCAATCAAGATATACTCTTGCAAAGTCGGAATTGTCAGATAATAAGTAAATTTCTCACCCCTATCTTTAGCGCTTGTACCTGGGGAGAGGACTTCGACAATCAGCTTAGGAAATTGAATAAATTTGCGGGCGTTGAGGTCTTGAGGGTCGCAACTGACGATCACATCAGGATAGTAGTACTGGCGTTGGGAACTGAGTTGTATTTTCACGTCTGACACATTTACTCGGCAACCTTTGGAACGCAGATGAGGATACAAGGCTCTGTAAAGGTTAAGCGCGATATCATTATGGGGAATTGTACCACCTGTCATGGCAAAAACTTCGCCGTTGACATATTCGTAGCGAACGTCTTGCTGAGGTTCCCATTCAAGATATTCCTCAGAGGTCATTTTTTGGGGTTGTTGGGTGATAGCTACCATAATCTTTGAACACCAAGACTTTTTCGGACTTGGTTTGATTGTAGCGTTCTGGGTGAGGGTGAAAGTAGGGGATCTCGGTCGAGAGCCCTGACAAAATCTGATATCTTTTGTATTTCGGACAGTGCCAAAACAGCACTTACCAAGGTAAGGGCTTGCCATCACGGAAAAATCCACCCGTCGGTCCATTTTTGGGGAGCGTCGCTGCCCAAATTACGCCTGAAGCTCCCTGCTCAACAGGGCGTCCACCTGCGCCGCCCATATCAGTTGCTACCCAACCGGGGCAAACTGAGTTGACCAAAATGCCAGTTTCTTTCAGTTCAGCAGCCAGCATCCGCGTTAAAGCATTGAGTGCTACTTTTGATACACTATAAGCGGGTGTTCAACCACTCATACTTGCTAATGAGCCACCTTCACTGGAAACATTCACAATCCTTCCACCTTGACTTCGACGGATAAGTGGAATAAATGCCTGACACATCCGCCAAGGACCGAAGGTATTGGTTTCAAGTGCTTGGCGTACTGTATCAAGATCGGCAGTGTTCGCTTGCTGCCAAGTATCGTAGAGAATACCAGCATTATTTACGAGAATGTCCAGATATCCAAATTCTGCCTCAACTTGAGTTGCAAGGCGAGCAATACTTTCTGGCTCAGATACATCTAGCTGTCGAGGTATAACTGTGAGACTTTCGTTCGTTAATGCAACAGCCGCAGCTTTCCCTTTTTCTAAATCGCGTGATCCCAAAATAACGCTCATGCCTCGATGAGCAAGCTGACGTACTACTTCGAGCCCTATTCCTCGATTTGCACCAGTGACAATCGCGATCGCTCGATTTTTTTTGTCTTGAGTCATTTGCGCTCCTTAGTTTACTAGCTTTTTAGAAGCGGTGACGATGATTCTCAATGGCATCATACATACCACCAAAAATGAACTGTCTTGGCATATCCTGCTGCAAAAAGTCATGGGGAAATCCTAACTCTATTTGGCTAACATGATTCAACTTTTCGATTTGTTCTGCGGACAGATTGAAGTTGATACAGTTCAAGTTATCTTGTACCTGAGAATGTTTACGTGCTCCCACAATAGGAATGACTTCTTGCTGCCGCAGCCAGTTCAATGCTACTTGCGCGGCGCTACAACCAATTTCAATAGCAACAGTATCGACTATACGAGCGATCGCCAAATTGCGCTCATTCTGCTGCACAAATGCCGACATTCCTTCGTTATCGCGCCACTTTATTCGTGGACGGTTTTGTATGTGGGAAAGTCTTACTATTTACCATCGCTCTTAAGTTGAGTTTCAGTCTTCGCTCTCCATGTTTATTTATACTGCACACGGGCATAAACTGCGCTTTGTAGAGCATCACTATACCCAGTTCAAAATTTAAAATGAATAAGGGATTAGCTCAAGTTATGCCCGAGCAAAGTATAGCAGTTTTTACAGCAGAATTTAACAGCCAGAAGTTAGAGAAAAATTGGAATTGCCACTTCAGGCCCAGCATCTAATTGGTACTCTGGTGGTTTATAGTTTACGGTGAACTACCCACACTGACCTTGCGGTACAGTGTAGGCTTCTGACGTCTTAGTCAAGACGAGCAGAACTTCCTTAAAGGTACTAGTTGTCACAGTATGTGCAAAACATACTTTCCCCTTCAGGCTTTTTATTGTGGGGAACAGCCCCAGCCCCACACGCTTGATGTTGATGGACGCATTCACATCGCGATCAACATTAAGCAATTCTTTTAAGTCAATATAATTCCTGATTGAGCAATCTGTGAATACAATTTCATCACGATAGCTCAACACTTGAGACGTGTACGCAGGATTCACCTTTACCACCACTGATCCAGCTTTTGCGGCTATGTATTCCAGCGTGGTAAAAAATTGACCGAAGGCAGCATCAGCCCAAGACTTGTTTAATCCTGACTTCGCTGATTGCCCATTTGCTATAAACAAACCATCTTCATCTTTCTGAGCTTTATTTCGCTTTGAAAGACCACGTAAATTCAAATTTTCAACAAAGAAAAATTTATTCCCGCTCTTTACTATTTCGTGAGCAGTATTAAAAGAATGGTCTTTACGCGCTCTTGTAATTTGTTGATGCACTCTAGCTTCGCGACGTGCCAACTTGCGACGTTTTGCGCTTCCCTTTTTTGCAACAGCTTTACGTCTAGAAACTTTAGCCAATTTCTGTTGCGACTTGCGAAATGACTTTAATGACGGCAATTTATCGCCGGACGATGTTGCTAAATAATCGTCTTCATGAAGTACTGCGTCAAGTCCCATTGAGTTATCCCAAGTTGGTGTCAACTCTTCAAGATTAAACGTTGGGACTGTTGGATCTTCCAATACAATAGTGCAGTACCATCCATCAGCCTTTTTTGTAATTAAAATGTTTTTGAGAACAAAGCCAACTGGTAAAGGGCGATGCAATCTGACTTTTACCCAAGCGTTAAGCTTTGAAATAGACAAAAATAGCCAATCTTTCTCGACGCGCTCAATAGTGATTGCTTGCCCTTCAACTCGTAATGTACTGAAAGAAGACGCACTTTTGAAACGAGGTTTGCCACTTCTTTTCCCATTGCCATCGCCGAGTAAAAATCTGCTAAAAGCGTTAGCAGCACGTTTCGAGACGTCTTGCAATGTTTGAGATGGAACTCGTTTAAAGTCTAATAATTCACCTGAATGTTTAACTTTTATTAGATCTTCTTTAAACAATGGTAAGAGTTTCTTTTGACTATAAAAGTTAGGATTATCTCTTAACTCCAAAGGAGGCAATGAGCAAGAAATATAGCAAAACTCGCCTTGCGGAGAAAAAACATAATCTCTATTTTGCTCCCACCAATTGAAGCGATCATCTAGCTGCCAATTATACCAATACTGGCAAATGCGTAACCAATCATTGAGTTCAAGTTTTTGAGCAGTGCTGGGGTACATTCTGTACTGGTAGTTGAGTAGCGTAGTGATCACCTCCTTAGTTTTTTGTTTTTCGTTGCTGTATATATAGTAACATAAAGAGGAAACAACGAGGAATCACAATGAAGGATAAATACATTAGAGTTAGAACATCATCAAGAAGATTAGATAAGTTGCGTTTATATGCGTCAATAAAGGAAAAAACAATGACTCAGGTGATAGACGAATTAATCGATTCGTTAGTGGTGCCAGAGATAGGGAATAACTCAAACATCCCGCTCCCGCATTAACTTAAAAGTTAATAATAGTCGGGGATGCTTTCGTTATCCCCCGCCTTATATCTCACCACTAATTCCTAAGAGGAATATAGTGGGAGGCTTACGGCGAACAAGCTAAAGTGCAACAGTACTTATCCGTGTGAGCAAATCAGGATATTAACTATGCAGAGCATTCGTTTTGAGCAGTTTGGATCTCCTTGTGAACTTCATTTGCAAGAAATTCCCACACCACAACCTGGGCCGGATGAGGTTCTAGTGAAAGTCCTAGCTGCTTCTATTAACGCAAGTGATGTTAAGAACGTGCAGGGGTTGATGAAGCATACAACTTTGCCGCGTACTCCTGGGCGTGACTTTGCGGGTGTTGTGGAAGAAGGTCCTGCCAACTTAGTTGGGGTAGAAGTCTGGGGGACAGGTGGAGATCTCGGTTTCACTCGTGACGGCACCCATGCTGAGTACCTCTTGCTACCAACGTTTGCAGTACGTCCCAAGCCGAGTATACTCTCCATGGAGCAAGCCGCCTCAATAGGAGTGACTTATGTGACTGCTTGGATGTGCGTGATGCAAGCAGCACAAACCCAAGCTGGTGAAACCGTATTGGTGATTGGAGCGACTGGCGGTGTTGGTAGTGCAGCTATGCATATTGCTCGTTGGAAGGGAGCGCACGTGATTGGTACGATACGACACGCTGAAGATAGAGCGCAAATCGAGCAATTTAATGTGGATGTGGCAGATTTATCTTCTCATGATTTGGTGGAAGCAACGAAATCATTGACTAATAATCGCGGTGCAGATGTCATCATTGATACAGTAGGCGGGGAGTTAGCGGTAAAGTGTCTTGCGGCACTTGCCCCAAAAGGTCGCCTTACCGAAATTAGCGTTCCACCAAAACAGCAGCAAGTTAGTATTAACCTGATGGATTTTTATCGGCGTCAGTTAAGACTTCTAGGAGTCAACTCCTTGGAATTAAATGCTAGCGACTGTGCGGGAATTCTAGAAAACCTGACTCCTGGTTTTGAGTCAAAGGTGCTGGTTGCTCCCGACTCTATAGAAAAGCAAGCGCTGGCCAATGCTGCAAGTGCTTACGAATCGATACTCAAGCACTCTCAAGGCAAAATTGTCCTTGTTCCTGGTTGAAGATGATTTGCACGATTGGCGGGTAAAAAGCGAAAAATTAAGAAAACTATGACCAAGCGCCTGCTTGTACTTATGTTTACAGCGATAGTTATTGTGACTGTTGTGTGGACACGGAGCGGCTTGTCATCAGACATCGCCACCATACCAGATAAAGCAGTAAGTAGAACTACGAATACTATTATTAGTGAAACACCAACTGCTCGGGACACAGCGCAACCGATATCTCCTCGAACTCTTAGGGGAAAACCAGGAATCCCCACAGCTAAATATGTTGACCATGTAGGGATAACGGTACCAGACATCAATCAGGCACTGAAGTTCTTTGTTGACGTACTGGGAGCAGATGTACTCTGGATTGAATCGGAGGGAACTGGCACACAAACACCGTTGGATATGCAAGGTATCTTCAACGTAGATCCTCATAGTTCAATTACCCTCTCAATGCTACGCTTTGGTCGACGAACGTCGTATGTGATCGCCTCTCTCCTTTGCAAGAGTTTTCTTTGTAGGAACGTTCGCCGATGGGGGTGTTCTGTGTAGAACACAGATGTTCGTCCTTACGATAGATTCACGTGTTGCAAACATTTTTACAATTGGTATCAGAGATGTTTCGAGCTATAACGCTCTGAAATTTATCTGCACCCGAAGTAAGTGTGTCTTACGCTGTTATTCTATCAACTGAAGTGACAGTACTAAATCCTGCTTTGAATTTCCAGATGAGGAACAATTAGTAGATACGCCATCAATTTTCAATTTCTTCTAATCAGTACCATAGAGTAGATGGATTCTTTGTTGAAGAAGTTTTTTATATAGTGTGGCTTGATCCTGATTACAAGCTTTATTGGTAAGAGAAACTACATCTACTGTTGAGCAGGTGGAATTTTTACCTTGGGCAAATAGCCTTAAGCCGTTGCCGAAGGCGATGCCTTATATTCGTGTGACTACTTTTGGCACCTATAACCCCTGCAAACAATGAGTGCTAATAGTTGATAGCTAAAAGCTAAATGGTTACACCGATTCTTAGAACAAAAGAATTTCTGCGTATTTGATCTTATGAAGCCAATCACAATTTTGGGATTATTTGCAGGCATATTAACCACTATATCTTTTCTACCTCAGGTTATAAAAACTTGGAAAACAAAATCGGCAAAAGATGTATCTTTTGGAATGGTTAGCATATACATTTCTGGTGCATGTATGTGGTTAATTTACGGTTTTATTGGTAAGGATGTGCCGATTATCATGACAAATTTCTTTGGTTTAGTTCTTAATGCCATCATTCTTTTTTTAAAATTCAAGTACAAAAAATAAATATCATTCTAATGACATTTACTTTTACTTTCTCGGTCATTTTATAGTTTGATTTGAACAGCAATGGACTTGGGCAGTGTGCATGATGAGTGTCTCCCATTATGATGGCGACTGTCCGTGCCAAGAAAAGAAACAGAAAAGTTTATGAATTGTTTGGGACGGATGTTCGTGATGAGCACAGAAAGGAAATATTATGTTTGATTTGTTTGGAAAGAGGTTTTCGCGTCGTAAATTGTTGACAACGACAGGGTTGGGAGTGGTGGCAGCCAGTGCGATCGGACTCGATCCTGAATTAGTAGTAGCTCAAGCGCAGACAAGTAAAGGAGGAGAGTTACCACCTCAGATTAAGTTCTCCCCCGATGAGTCACCTACCACTGAGGTAAGTTCTGGCGGCCCACCTACTGCATTACCACCAGCAAAGCGATTGGGTTTTGCCATTGTTGGGCTAGGTAGGCTGTCGCTGGAAGAGATTATGCCAGCTTTTGGCATGTGCAAATTAGCTAAGCCCACTGCATTGGTAAGCGGTGATGCGAAGAAAGCAAATCAGGTTGCTCAGCAGTACGGCATCAATCCCAAGAATATTTATAACTATCAGAATTACGACAATATTCGTAACAATCCTGATGTTGATGTCATTTATATAGTTCTGCCCAACAGTATGCACTTAGAATATACAGTGCGTGGTGCGAAAGCAGGTAAGCACATTCTCTGCGAAAAGCCAATGGCAATCTCAGTTGCAGAATGTCAGCAGATGATTGATGCGTGCAAGAAGGCAGATAGAAAGCTGATGATTGCTTACCGATGTCAATACGACCCTTACCACCGTGCCGCCATTCGGATGCTGCGTAGCAAAGAGTTAGGCAAGGTGAAGGTCATTCAGGCAGATAATGGGCAAAACCAGAGCAACGATATTTCGCAGTGGCGGTTAAAAAAAGCCTTATCTGGGGGTGGTTCGCTTCCCGATGTTGGTATTTACTGCCTAAACGCTACCCGCTACTTAACAGGTGAGGAACCGATTGAAATTAGTGCGCAGACGTTTAGCACTCCGGGCGATCCTCGCTTTAAAGAGGTGGAGGAAAGCGTCACCTTCCAGATGCGTTTTCCTAGTGGTATTTTAGCACTTTGTTCAACCAGCTACGGCTACCACCAATCTCGCCGCTTCCGCATTTTTGGTTCTGATGCTTGGACGCAATTGGACCCTGCCTTTGCTTACAATGGTTTACGCATGACTGTGTCGCGCTTATCTCCCAGCAACAACATGGCTGAAGATGTGACAGACATTAAAATGACTGAGAAAAGCCAATTTGCCTTAGAAATGGATCACATGGCAGATTGCGTAATACATAACAAACAACCACACACACCCGGTGAAGAAGGTTTACAAGATCAGAAGCTAATGGCAACAATTTATGAAGCGGCAAGAACTGGTAGGACGATTAAACTTCCTGCCATTTCTGGACTTGATGTAACACGCGGCCCCGCTCCGGTTATTTTGCGATGAATTAATGCTAGTTGGTCATTGGTCCTAAATATCAAGAGAAATGATCTAGGGGCGCTCTTGGTGTTGGCTGTTACCAAAGGTTTTAACAAACGCTTCCTCGGCACTTTTCGGAGATATCTGATGATTTTTGCCACCAATTTTGCAGAGGAGCATTTTTTTGTGGTACATAACGTCCTTTAATCCTAATTGCATCGAGGACGTTACTTAATACTAAAGAATCAATACTTTGTTTTTCTGACCAGTGTTTAATTATTTCTGGAGATGATAAAATCTGAAGATGGGGAAAATTCTTTTGAAGAAACTTGATCGCCTTGTTGTTATCAGTAGCGATCACCCATTTTCAGTGAACAGCGATCGCACAAGTTGTAGATTCGCCATCATCAAGGTCAACAGAATAATTTACAAAAGATTCCTCCTCCTCTTCTGACTCAAAATCCACAACTTTTAGGAAATCTTGTTTAATAGCTTCTTCAAACTCTAACACAGCATCATTTTCTTCTTCTTGAAGTCGTTGGAGTGTTTTTAATTCGCGTTCTTGTACAACTGTAGTAACAACAATTTCAGCAGGAAGAGATTTCAAAATTGCCAGAAATTGACCCGAAGCACAAAAGTTGATAACACAACAAGCATCAAGAAGAATATGAGAGTGAGTAATTTGCATGAATTGACCTCACTTCCCAGCAGTTTGAATTTGACGCAAATCAAAATCCGTATCTTCCTCCCTCATTCCGCTTGAATACTCCCTTAATGCCTCAGCGATGCGACGGGCTTCTAAGCGGTCAACATGGAGAAATTCAGCAAAACGCCCTTCAGTAATCAAACCTTGATCTAATGCCTCTATTGCCAGATGCTGATAATGAAGTGGCATTAGATCAATCCTATGTTCAATTTGTTCTAAGCCAAGTTCCTCCTGTACCTTTCTGACTTTTAAACCTCGATCTCGCAATTTATCCCAAGTGGAGGAAAGTAGAAGTTCCATTTCCTCTAACCGATAAACTAATGCTTCTACAGACACTCCATAGTAATGTGCTAATGTAAATAAATTCGTTGGGGTGAATTTGCCGTGTGTACGGTACATGTCATTAAACCGCTTCAGCAATCGACTGGTAGGCATGAGGAAATATTTGGGGAAAGTTTCCGCAGAATAGAAACTTTAGCAAATTTCTATGGATAATACCAACTTTACTAATTAACACTTTCAGTAAAAGAGTCAATAATTTTCAGCATTGTTTTGTCGGCTAGTCCATCAATACGCTCTACTATATTACTAAAAGAAGTAAACTTACTTTTATGACGCTCGCTGATTATTCTTTCAATTATTTGATTCTTAACCTTCAATCTTTTGAGCTTAGAAGTAAGCTCTGGTAAACTAAAATTATTAACTGCCTCTAAGGGTTCAATCGGTTTTGGAAGTTTGTTTTCAACTTCCTTTAGTCTTTCATTAACTTTTTTAATTTCTAACCTAAACTCTGCTTCTAACTCAAGCAGACGGCTCTCACCTCGTGATTCTATATTTGTTATACGAGTCTCTGTATTAATAAGCCGTAATTCTGTAATGTTTGAAATAGAGCCGTTATCAATTAAATGAGTAGATAAGCTAGGAACAGCAGATTTTGATTTTCTAAGTAATTCTACTTGCTTTCTGATCAACTCCTCATTTTCAGGCTCAATAATAAAGACTCCAATCATCTCACCTTTACGAGGATCTATTTCTCTAGCTCTAGCAGCAGCGTGATACTCGAACTCCCCATCTATTACTTCGTATGACTGTAGACTAGTTCGGCGAACTACAATGGGGTTAATTACTCCTTCTAATTCTAAAATTAATTTGGCTGCTTGTTCTATATCATCATCTGAAAAGTTTGAACGAGACTGGATAGAAGTGATTTTTTTAACAGCAATAAGTGAAGTAGAAAGTTTCATGAAGATATTCCTATTTTTCGTAATACTTCTTTTGCTAGCGACTCAAATTCTTGAGCCGAAATTGACTCCGGTTTAAAATCTATAACTGACATGGGATCGGCTATCTCCAGATTGCCAACCATCTGAATTTTTTCAGAACATTTAGCCAAATCATCTCTCTCATAAATAATAGTATCCATGACATTCAGACCATACCTATTAGGAATTACCTCTAATCGTTGTGGTAAAGTATGTTTGACAAATTGGTTATTAGTCGATATTTTACTAGCAAGAACCCCTATAATCTCTATAGGTTGTTTTCTTATCTGCTTTCTATATGCATTAATAG
>JAQYWP010000661.1 GCA_029379285.1 Rhizonema sp. PD38 | reverse complement strand
GTATTTGGTAGAGCGGTATAATCTTGCTCTCAGTCCAGGCTTACAGCTTTTAGACTCGCCATCACCTTCTCTTTGTACAGACAAGACATGTCGCGTCTCGACATTAGCAGCTGGTTTAGCAGAAGCACGTCAAGGTTTTTCTGCGTTACCTGGTGTTGAACAAGAGATTAAACAAGTGAGCGCAATTTTTCCAAGTAAAGTGCTCTTGAATCAAAACTTTACTCGCCCTAATTTCCAACAGCGAGTCGAAGATAAACCATTTTCTGTGATTCACCTAGCAACCCATGGTCAGTTTAGCTCGAAAGCTGAAGACACCTTTCTGGTAACCTGGGATGGTCGCATTAACGTCAAAGATATAGATCAATTGCTCAGAGAAGAGGGACAAAAGGCTACGCGCACCTTTATTAAACGCGAACCAATTGAACTGTTAGTTCTCAGTGCTTGTCAAACTGCCAAAGGTGACGATAGAGCAACTTTAGGATTAGCAGGAGTCGCTGTGCGTTCTGGTGCCAGGAGTACTTTGGCAACTCTATGGTCGGTACAGGATAAGTCTACATCCCAACTTATATCTGAATTCTACCACCGCCTCACCCAACCTGGGATGACCAAAGCTGAAGCCTTACGTGGAGGACAACTATCTCTGCTAAACTCCCAAGAATACAAGCATCCTTACTACTGGTCACCATTCGTTTTGGTAGGGAATTGGCAGTGAGAAGAAGGTTATTAATTGTTAATTGTTATAGGAATTTTTGAGCCGACACCGCTAATTAAAGGTAGGGCAGATTCATATAATGTCCGGTAAGATAACCTTAAATACCGAAGAACCCCTCCCCCGCAAGCGGGGGAGGGGTTCATTGTTTACGGAAATTATGGTTAATTTACCGGACATTATATCAGTAGATTGAGTTAAAGGCGATAAAAGTAGGAAAAGTAAGATACTTTGGCTAAGCTAATATAAATTCATAAAAAAGTTTGACAAAATGGCAACTGTTTATGTAATTCCCTCGTCCTGCCTCATGAATGACTGTTGTTCTGCGAAGAACATCTTTCATCAATTGTTATCAGGTTAAGTTTCATTACTGAAATCATAAGTAATACAGTTTCTTTGTGAAGCTGCACACATTTACTATTTAGGCTTACTTTATTCTCTCGATGCTTTGGGAGAACTACAGTTCGAGTCTTAATAAGGCGCGTCTTTGTATAAAATTAATATAGGCATTGAGCCGAGATCCTTAACAATATTCCTTCTCTAAGAGCCAAAAAATGTTACGTGGTAAACAGAGATTAAAATCATAGGGAATATCATACAAAATCTTAATATATGCAAATCCGCGCTTATTTCACCGCTTGCAAGGGTGAGATGAGTTTAAAGACACTTTCAAGCTATTAGCTACGAGAGCTACTCTTTGATGCTTATTAAGCAACCACATAACCACTACCAAGGAACAGACTATGATCCTCAAAAATTACCTGTTAGCATTTTTAACTGTCAGCTTATTATTAGAAATTTTACTAATTCCTGGATTGCCAGCTCAAGCTCAGTCAGAATTAAAAACCAGAAATTACACATCACAAAGAATCATCTTTAAAGAGGATTTTAATCCACCAGGTAATGGGGGACCAAAAGATAGCACTGGAGCAGGTTCTCGTGATGGACAAAAGTGTTCTCAAAATGAACAACAGATTCGAGCTTTAATGCCAAAGCGCAATTATGGATTGACATTGGAAGAGCGTCCATCTATTTTTGTTGACTTACCTAAAACATCAGCAAAGCAAGTTGTGTTGGCGTTCCAAGATGAAACAGGGAAGTTTTACCAAAGAGCAGTCTTACCCATTACGACTAACGCTGGGATTGTCGATTTTTCTCTTCCTGTAGAAAAGGAAGCCTTAGTAGTGGGTAAGAATTACCAATGGTCTTTAATCGTTGTTTGTGGACAAAGCGTACAACCAGACGATCCCATGTTACGAGGTTGGGTGCAACGGGTGGCGCGAACACCGCAGTTGGAGAGGGAACTGAGGCAGAAATCTGTGATTGAGCAGGCAATGTGGTATGGGGAATCGGGATATTGGTATGACGTACTAAAGGTATTGGCACAAGCAAGGCGAGAACACCCCGACAATAATAAACTGACTACCCTCTGGCGAGATTTATTAGAATCTGTAGGGTTAGGAGCGATCGCTTCTGTACCTCCAAAATAATTTGTATAACTAGAACTCCTGACTCGTATCTCCTGTCTGATCCTCCAACATCCGCTCAATCAATGCATGATTTTCTTTGGTTTCTGCTTGCTTGAGATATTCAATCGCAATTTTTCCGGCTGTAGGTTGCTCTTTAGTCGTGGCAATTAATAACTCCACAGTCTGAGTGAGTTGAATTTTCTCTGAGTGCTTAATAGTGAATATTGGTAGGGTAATAGTAGCAACTACAAGAGCGATCGCTGGAGGGACGACAGGAATCCACCAATTTTGTAAGAAGGCAAGGTAAGCAATTACCGTTAATGCTCCGCCTGCGATAGTTACTAAAACGACTCTTGCTTTGAGCGATCTAAAGAGCCAACTTAATGTGGCTCCCACCACTGACCAAAGCGAAATCCAGATCCACTCTATAGGCTTTGACCAGACCTGTATTATACCTTTTCCCTCTAAAGCTGCACTCAAAATTTGGCTGGCGATATTGGCGTGGATTATGACTCCTGCCATTTGCTTGAGTTGACCATTGTAACCACTGTAAGGCGTTTGAAATAATTCATTGAGACTGGGAGCCGTCAAGCCAATGAGGACAACGCGATCAACTACCAACTCTTGTGGTATTTTATTTGCTAATAAATCTACAAGTGAGAAGGTCTGAAACTGTTCTTGATTGCCGTGAAAGTTGAGTAAAATTTGATAGCCACCTGTATCAGCCCGGACATAGCCGCCGTCCGAAGCATGAAGGGGAACAAGCACTGCTTTACCAAGCTGTATTTGATAGGGATGATCAGGTAGGTGTTGAGGAATGATACCAAGATTTGCTAAATAGCGTAGGGCTAGTTGCAAGCCCAGATTGAGGCGCAATTTAGAGTTGGGAACTCGTACTGAAAGCAAGGCGCGACGCAGCGTGCCATCTTGATCCAAAACCTGATCGGCAAGAGCAACTTGATCTAATTGTTTTAAAACTGGCGGCGGAGCAATTTGGCTACCGACAACCTTCTCTATGCCAATCAGATTTGGAGTCGTTTGAAACAGTTCCACTAGCTTCTGATAACCTGGTTCTACAGGCAAATCTCGATACAAATCCAGCCCAATTGCTCTAGGCTTGTAACTTTTTAAGGTTTGAATTGCTTGAACCAACACGCGATCTGTCAGAGGATACTGACCAATTTGCTTGATGTCAGACTCATCTATTGTAATAATGGCAATGTGAGGGTCAAATTCTGCTATTGGACGTGCCTGAAAAAAGTTATCTAACATCGTCCACTCCATCCCCTGTAGCAAACCGATAAAACGTAACAAAATCACTAAACTGGCAACTCCAAAAGCAATGCTGATGATACAAGGTTTACCCAAACGGAGTTTTTGGGCATTTCGTTTAGCAATTTTGCGTGCATCTACCAAAATTTGATTCGCCAGCTTTGTTGCTTGGAGGGCAAATTGCGCTTTTTCTCTTTCAATTTGTCGGGCATGTCTTTCTGCAGCTAAATCGCTTTCAATTTCTCGTTTAGCTAGTTCTTGACTGGCAGCTAAGAAGTGGTAATCTAAATTACTCAACCTTTTTTTTTCTGACCAAGCTCGTGCTTCTTGTAATGCGACTCCTACCAGAAGCTGGGACTTATCTTGCTGATCTGAGGCAACCCAAGCTTTGAACTGCTGTGCATAGGGACGCAAATTATCTAATTGAAGAGCAACCCATTCTGAGTTAAAGACTGCTTGATAGATCCGGTTTTTCAGCTTTAGGTATCCCTGTTCATTGACAACTAAACCTGACAAAAGTAGTTCTAGGTGTTCTTTACTGTCATCAATTGGCACGTCCTCATGAGCTAGAATTTGCTGATAAATTCCGAGTAAGCGCCCTGCCATTTGCTCATTGCACAACAGGCGATCGCGAATCGTCCGCAAATGTTCTGGCTCGTCCTGAAATTCCCACTTATTGATAATGCGCTCTCTCACCAAATTAGCGATCGCCATTGAGTCTGATTCTTCCTCTTTCTCAATTCTCAAATCCCCATTCTTCACCAAATGACAGAGTTTTTGGGTGAGAAAAGGTTGTCCTCCCGTCCAAGCTAAAATTTCTTTGAGAATTAGTATGGCATGATCTTCTCTAACATTTAATCCCTCAGCTAATGGCTGAATTTGATTTAAGTTAAAGCCTTGTATTTCAATAGCTTTACCGATGTTAAACGGAGTGCGTTTTTTATTTTGAATTAAATCAGACGGTGTTGCTACTCCAAAAATGGCAAAAGTAATGCGGTGATATTCTGGATTAATTGCTCGTTGATTGTAGCAGAACCGCAGCAAAGCGAAAAAGTCGTCTATAGGGAAATCAAGGTTGAGAATGCTATCTATTTCATCTAAAAAGACAAATAGTCTTTCTTCTGGAAAATGAATTTGCACTAATTCTAAAATAAACTGACTCAGCTTCTGAACTAAAGAGATATCCTCCTGTTGCCCCCACCAGGCTTTTAAGTTTACTTTTTCCAACAGTTTGAAACCCGACCACAGTTCACCTACAACTCCCTTATACCACTGAGTTGGGGTAATATTTTCACTGCCAATATTCGTCAGATCGATAGTGGTACATCGAAAGCCTTCTTGCTGTAAGCGATGTTTTGTTCTAACAATGAGAGAGGATTTACCCATTTGCCGACAGTTGAGGACATAGCAAAACTCTCCCTGCATTAGTGCTTCATACAGTTCTACATCTGCAAGTCGTTCTACATAACTGGGTGCATCACTTGAAAGTGAGCCACCAACTTGGTATCGATAACTACTCATTCAAATAACTACACCCACTTATGCTCTGCTGTAAAATAGGTTAGATGAATTTAAACCTACTCTTGAAAAGATTACAGGTTTTCTTAAGTTTTTGCAAACTTTTTTTGAATAAATAAAAGTAGGAAAAGTAGGAAAAGTATATTTTTTAAGATTTGCTATGAATAACTTTGCAAGTAGACAAAAGCCGATTTTTAATATGTGATTGTAAATAATGTAGCAAACATTAATCTTATTAACATGTAATATCGTTCAGTTTAGGGTGATTTTCACAAGTTGTAGAAATCTTCTATAAAACGTCAATATAGATTTAATAAAAAACAGACAAAAAATCATTGTTTTTTTATCTC
>JAQYWP010000660.1 GCA_029379285.1 Rhizonema sp. PD38 | reverse complement strand
GTATTCTAGTTTTTTAAAAATAGCTCAAGAACAAAAAGATATAATTATTTACAAACAAGTTAATGATAGATACGGACTCTTTCATTTTTATTTCAATAAACTATTTTTAGCCTATTTATTTGAAGATTTCTCTACAGCTTTGGAAATGCTAATTTAGCACAAAATTATTTAGATGGAGTAACAGCTATGGTAGTTATTCCCATCTTCTATTTTTACGATTCACTAATACGTTTAATGGGATATCCTAATGCAATAGCATCTGAGAAAATTAAAATTTTGGATAAGGTGGCAGTTAACCAAGAAAAAATAAAGTTTTGGGCAGATCATGCCCATATGAATTATTTGCACAAGTATTACCTGGTAGAAGCAGAAAGATATAGAGTTTTAGGTGAATATATGGAGGCAATGGAAATGTATGATCGTGCCATTTCTCTAGCTAAAGAAAACCAATACCTTAATGAAGAAGCCTTAGCTAACGAACTTGCTGCGAAATCCTACTTAGGATGGGGTAGAGAGAAAACATCTCAAACTTACATGATTGATGCTTACTACTGTTATGCACGCTGGGGAGCAAAAGCCAAGATTGAGGTTTTAGAGAAACGATATCCCCAATTACTTGCCCCAATTCTCCATCAAGAAAAATTCAGTCCTAAGCATAGTACAAATTTCTTTACTGAGGATACAATATCTTTCTCAACTAGTCCTACTAACCAAACTTTTGTTGGCTCGAACATGAGCATTTCTGGCTCTCTAGACTTAAAATCTGTGATTAAAGCTTCGCAAGCACTCTCTGGAGAAATTGAGATGGATCAGTTGCTTTCCACTTTAATCCAAGTAGTGATGGAGAATGCAGGAGCCTCTAAGTCTGCTTTAATTTTGTGTCAAGGCAATAGCTTAAATCTGGTTGTTATTGCAAATAATTCTGCTTCACTTGGTGCCCCTACTTGCATAGAGTTCCCTAAAGTTTATCTAGAATCGAGTTCCGATGTTCCCATTACTTTAATTAACTACGTAAAACGTATACAGAAAACTTTAGTAATCGATGATGTAAATAGTGAAATCATTAAAGAAACTGACAGTTATATTGTCTATCAGCAACCCAAGAGTCTCCTATGTATGCCGATTATTAATCAAGGAAAATTAGTCGGTATTCTTTATTTAGAAAATAATTTAACAACAGGAGCATTTACTCGCGAACGCATAGAAATTCTCAAGCTGATCACCACCCAAGCTGCAATTTCTTTAGAGAATGCTATTCTTTACAAAGTTTTGGCACAAGCGAATGAAAATTTAGAGAAATATAATCATACTCTAGAAGAGAAAGTATACCAAAGAACGCAGGAAATCACTGAAAAAAATGAACGGTTAAAACAAACTCTAGAAGAATTGCGAACTACTCAAACTCAATTGATTCAAAGTGAGAAAATGTCAAGTTTGGGGCAAATGGTGGCGGGAATAGCCCATGAAATTAATAATCCGCTCAACTTTATTCATGCCAACATTACTCATGCTCATGAGTATGTCAAAGATTTACTTGATTTGATTACTGTATATCAGCAAGAATATCCAAATCCCTCTTCTTTAGTAAAAGAAAAAGCTGGGAAAATTGACCAAGATTTTTTAGTCGAAGACTTGTCGAGGATTTTAGATTCGATGAATATAGGAACCTCGCGCATCCAGAATATTATTTTGAGTTTACGCAATTTCTCCCGCTTAGATGAAGCTGACATGAAACTTGTAGATATTCATGAAGGCATCGATAATACTTTGATGATCTTGCAACATAAACTTGACATAAACAATAAGCGTCCTGAAATAGAAGTTATTAAAGAATATGGAGATATACCAGAGATCACCTGTTATCCTGGTCTGTTAAATCAGGTGTTGATGAATATCCTGAGTAATGCGATCGATGCACTAGATGAGCAGAATAGGTCATGGACTATGGGTAATGGAGAAAAATATTCTCAATTACCTACAATTCATATTAGTACTGAATTAGCAGACAAAAATACGGTCAGAATTCATATTGCTGATAATGGTAATGGCATGAATGCTGAGGTGCGACAAAAAATCTTTGACCCATTTTTCACCACTAAGCCAGTAGGAAGGGGTACAGGTTTGGGATTATCAATTAGTTATCAAATTGTTGTTGATAAACACAAGGGTAATTTAATATGTGATTCTACTGCTGGTGAAGGAACTGAGTTTATAATTGAAATTCCAATGCGATAGTGAGCTATCCCCTGAACTCTCTCTTAATAGAAGTCAAGTCCTCCCGCCTAAAGTTCCGGGTATTAGTACTATCGTCACAGAAAACCGGGTTTAGCTTACAAGTCTTATCCTACCTCGATTTTATTGAGAGTTGTCTTCGCTGATGTTTCAAGTCACCAGGTAGTTATTTAAGGAGAAAACAAGGGTTTCAGCATTAAATTACTTTTGTATTATCCATATAAGTACCTGTGCAAAATTAATTGTATATTGACATTGCCTGAAATGCTGGTTACAAGGTCATTCCAGGTTAAATAAATGTTCAATTAATTTTGCGTGAGTACCTAATAAAATTATCCCGGTTTTCTGTAACAATGGTACGCGTCACCCTAATCCCTTAACTTGCCGATGATGAGTGTAATCTATTTCTCTTGTGTCTTGGATGAATAGGACAACATTGGCACTTATTTGAGTCGCCTTCTGTTTCGTCTTGGTGATATGAGGTCGAATTAACTCCGTATGAGTTACATCTTAGGTGATTTCTGGTTAAGAAATTACCAGACTCTCAATTATCTGCTGTCGGCGTTTGGCATTGTCAAACGCTGACGGAGGTAAATTTATTCTCGGAAATCATCTTACTCCCTTCCCGGTGTAAGATTACCTATGTCCTTAATCTTCTTTCTTGGCTTCCTTGGCGTCTTGGCGGTTTTTTTAACGGTATTCTTCTAGCGGGAAGGGAGTAATAGCTGCAAATAATCGATATGCAGCACGAATTTCATTCCAGCCTTGCATCATATCTGGTAAATTCGCATGCGGGTTGGCAGCCATAGCCATTGTACCGAAGCGCGTTAGCGAAGCCGCTCCTCCGGAGCTTCGCTCTATTCGGTACGATGGCTATCCCCGCTCCTCGGCATCTCCCCATTGTTTAACCGCCCAAGTTTGGAAGTCTATGAAATTTTCCAACTTTATACTCTGACTTTAATACACCCCAACTCCACTTTAAAAGATGTTGGTAATGACAAGCTTTAAAAAGGGGGGTTGGGAGATGTCTGGACAAAAACGGACAACTTTATACAAAATCTCTCAATAAAAACGATGAGCAGGGAGCATTTTGAGGCGGTTACTTACAACGCTTTAACAACCAGACAGATTAACAGCCTCAAAAAGAAGACGTTTGTCCGTTTTTGTCAAGTAAAAATGTAGCGGAATCTTTGATGACTCAACACTACTAACTGAAGCGTATTGAGTTATGAAGCTGTTTCTGTTCTGGCAGAATCACTTTTTCCATCATGTACTCTATAGTCTGTTGTTTTATCCAGCCCAGCTTAGCCAACACTTCTCCAAAACGGATTTTAGATAATTTTTGCTCACGCAGTGCGACTTCGACTTGTTCTGCGGTGAGTAATCCAGCCTCAACCAGATAGGTTCCTATAGGTTTTACAGGCTGTAATCCCTGAGAAGTTTGCTGATTTGAAGCAGAGAATAGTGGCAGAACCTGGCTGTGGTGTTGTTGGTTCATGTATTCATCTAACAAAATAGAATTGCCACTGACAGAGACTTCCTCTGTGGACTTATTGACTGTAAGTATCTTACTGAGTATAGTAGGTGTTGATTTGGCTGTGTACGACGAAGATGAGGTCTGGGCTAAGGACACTACAAATTTATCGTCAAATTTCCACCATGCTTCGCGGGGCAAAGCCCACTCAATATACTCTTTTATGCCCTCCTTAGTAGATAGAGGCGCAGGAAACTGAGGATACAACTCTTCAAATTTAGAGTTGTCAGCAATTCGCGCCTCTTCCCCCTCATCGAATACTGGTTTATGAACAATTTTTGCATTGGAGTTTAAAGTGTCGAGGATTGCTTGAGCAACCTCTTTGATGGTCGTGTTGACTCCAGAACCCCGTTGTACAGGTTCTTGGGGTAAATTTCCATCCTTGGTATAAAAAACGTTGGCTAGCCAATCTGCCACATCTGTTACGTAGATAAAATCTCGCCCCTGATTTCCTGAACCCCAGATTTCCAAATCTTGATTGGGATTGTTGAGAGCTTTGGCGACTAGTGCTTGAACTACCTGAGCTCCTGTGCCTTTCATCACACTTCTGGGACCATAGACGTTGTGGAATCTCGTAATCATTGCACGCACATTTTTGTTCTGGACATGCATCCGTAAGGCTTTTTCCGCAATCAACTTTGAGCCACCGTACAGCGAATGCGTTTCTCCTGTCCAAGCATCTGCTTCTTTCCAGCCATTGTTTTGATGAGGCAACTGTGACTTGTTCCATTTCAATGGGTAAACACATGCCGTACTAGCATAGATAAAATTCTCGACTCCAGAATTATTGACCACAGTCTGAAACAAATTGGCATCAATCAAGGTGTTATCTTTCCATACATCAAGTCCATGCTTTAAGATGTAAGCGATTCCGCCAATCTTAGCTGCTAGGTGATAGACCGTGTGCATATCCTTGATGATCTTGCGGCAATTTTCTTGAGATTTCAAGTCCATATTGAAGTAATTGATACCTTCTCGAATACTGAAGCCTACATCTTCCAGGTTTCTTCTGCCTCCGCGAGAGCCATCGCCTCCTACCACATACACTTCAGCACCAACTTCCATCAATTTCTTAACTAGGTTAGAGCCGATGAACCCTGATCCTCCAGTCACCAATATTGGTTTACCCTTCAGTAGGTGATTGTTCATGTCTTTTTCCTAAACGTTGTACAAATACTTCTGGTGCTAAATCATAACTTAAATAACCAGCTATTCTACTGCTAGTAGTTTGTTAAATTGATGTCGATTGAAGCGGAGACACGGAAACGCAGGGACGCGGAGAAAAATCTTTTCTCCATGTAGGCGAAAACTGACGCTATTAGCCTCATCGTCATGCCCTTCTAAACAGTTATACTCTCAAAGTCTTGCTACAAAAAGCTTCTAGGACATTGTTTAATCGATTTATTTTGTTTGTAGGACTATAAATCAGTAAACCAAAAAGTTTTCTCTCAAGGGCGATACGGCTTAAGCCGTTGCCAAGGGCATCGTGACGCACGCTGCAAGCATCATGAACAAATGACCACAGAGAATAAAGTATTATATATACTAAGTAG
>JAQYWP010000659.1 GCA_029379285.1 Rhizonema sp. PD38 | reverse complement strand
ATTTAAGCTTATTCGGCATTTTCAACCAATGAAATTAATCCAAACATGTTTTTGAAAAAGCTAAAAGTTAATTGCTAATTATTCTTCATTTCTTTGGGTCTTCAAATCTCGTACACATTCTTGTCCGACCCCAACCACAAATCCTATGCCTGCGCCAATTAAAGCATAATTTCTCTGCAATCCTTCATAATACTCACCTTCAAATGCGAGTTGATCAAAGTTACGTTGACCAATTTTCGTAGCAGCTAAACCGATCATCGCACCAGCAAGAGCAGTGATAATCCCTGAGAAAATAATTCGCCGCGCTTTCATTGCTACCTCCTGATAAAAGGATTTAATGATGCAAGAAGAAGGAGTAAAACAGATACAAAACGGTCACAATAAACACGATATGATTAATATAATCGTTGCGATTCCAGTTCCGAAACATTCTTGTTACCCCTATTGAAAGAATAGCTTAAGTGTGCTACTCAAGCTATGTAGCAATTACTAAACTTAATGCTCATTCATTTTGAGTAGAAGATTGAAAAGAGACAGCTTGCTCCTTCTCCTCAGTGACTTTCGGTTCAGAGGGCAAACTTGGTGTCTTGGGTTTACCTGGTTTTAAGAAACGCTCTTCAAGACCTTTAATTACCACGTACAGAACTGGCACTAAAAAGAGACTTAAAATCGTTGAAATCAGGTAGCCACCAAAAAGTGCTGTCCCTAAAGACCAACGACTCATTGCCCCAGCGCCCTTAGCAATCACCAACGGCCAGAAACCAACTAAACCCGCAAAAGCTGTCATCAAAATCGGTCGCAAGCGCTCTTCGGCGGCGCGAATTGCGGCTTGGGGAATGCTCATGCCGATCGCTAATGATTGGTTGGCAAATTCGACAATCAAAATTGCGTTCTTACTTGCCAAACCAATCAGCATCACCAAAGCGACCTGAGCATAAATGTTATTATTAACTATTGGCCAAACTCCACCAGCTTGGAAAAGATTTGCCCGCAGTGCCACCGCACCAAGAGCGCCTAAAATCGCTAAGGGTACCGTGATCAGGATAATGGTAGGGTCAACGTAACTTTCGTACTGAGCCGCCAGCACGAGAAAGACCATGACAAAGGCTAAGCCAAAAATGATTGGTGCCGCACCGCCGGAGGATTTTTCTTGGAAAGCAGTTCCCGTCCAAGCGTAGCCAAATCCTGGTTGCAAGCTTGTTTGCGCCACTTCTTCCATAGCTTTAATGGCTTGGGAAGTACTGTATCCCGGTGCTGGCGCTCCTTGAATTTTGATTGCCGGGTAGACATTGTAGTGAGTGATAATCGGTGGATAAGTCGTTTTCTCTAGATGCACCACAGTGTTCATCTGGACTAAATTGCCATTCGTGGAGCGCACGTACAGACGACTGATATCATTAGGATTAGAGCGCGCCGCTCCTTCTGCCTGAGCATAAACCCGATAAAGTCGCCCATCGAGAACGTATTGATTGACATATCTTGCACCTAAGTAGGTCTGCAAACTATTGAAAATATCGTCGGTCTGAATGTTCTGCGCCTTAGCTTGGTTGCGATCTATAGAAACCTGCATCAAGGGAGAATCGAAGGTGAATTGGGTAAAGACACCTGCCAATTCCGGTCGCTTCTGGGCTGCTGCTATGACTTTTTGGGTATTCTCAATCAGTGATGTTACGGGTAGCGCTTGTTTGTTTTGAACGTAAAACTCAAAACCACCCGTACTTCCCAATCCATCCACAGGCGGTGCATTCACCGCAATCACCCTGGCTTCTGGGACTGTTGCTCGCAATCCCTGATTGATTTTTTGCAGAACTCCAAAGATTGACTTATCGGCACCTGGACGTTCCGCCCAGTCTTTAAGCTTGATGAACAAGACGCCTTTATTGCTATTATTCCCCTCAAACCCAAAGCCAGCGAGACCATTAACATGCTCGACTTCGGGAATCGGTAGCACGACTTTCTCCTCGATCCGCTTGACTAATTCGGTGGTGTAATTGAGAGAAACTCCGGGTGGACTTTCCAGAAGTGCAAACATGTAGCCCTGATCCTCTTCAGGGATAAATCCTTGGGGAGTCACTTGGTAAAGCCAGCCCGTGGCAACCAAACCTGCAATAAAAACTATCACCACAACCAGCCGAACCCGAATTAGGAATTCCACTGTCTTGACGTATAGCCCCTTAAACCAGTCAAACCCACGATTGAACTGCCGAAATAACCAGCCCAACGGACCGTGTACTTCCTCAGAACGTCGCATGATAATTGCTGCCATAGAAGGAGAGAAAGATAGCGCGTTGAAGACTGAAACGGCGATGGAGAAGACAATGATTAAGGCAAATTGCTTGTAAACGATTCCTGTTGTACCCGGAAAGAAGGTCACCGGAATAAACACTGCCATCAGTACAATTGATGTGGCAATGACGGCTGAGGTCAATTCCTCCATTGCATCCAAGGCAGCTTGCATTGGTCTCATTCCTTGAGAAAGCTTGGCAGCGATCGCCTCTACCACCACAATCCCATCATCCACCACCAAACCCGTTGCTAAGATAATCCCAAACAAAGTCAACTGATTAAGGGTAAATCCTAATGCGTAGGCACATGCTAACGCCCCAATCAATGAAACGGGAATTGCGATCGCCGGAATGATCGTGGTACGCCAGTCCTGCAAGAAGATAAAAATGACCAAGATTACCAGTGCGATCGCCTCCGTCAGGGTCTTAAAAGCTTCATCGAGGGAAGCTGCTACAAACAACGTGTTGTCTAAAGCCACCGTCGCTTTCAATCCAGGGGGAAAACTTGGTGTGAGTTCAGCCATTTTAGCTTTCATCAAATTGGCTGTATTCCAAGCATTGCTACCGGGAAGTTGGTAAGCTAAAAGAATAACCGATGCTGAGTTATCAAACAGATTTGTTGCACTGTAGTCTTCCGCTCCCACTTCTGCCCGACCGACATCTTTGAGCCGTGTCAGCGTTCCACCATCACCAACTTTCACCACAATGTCCTCAGCTTCCGCCGGAGTCGTGAACCGACCGACTGCCCGCAAAGCAATTTCATACTGCTGCTGGGAAGGAGTTGGCTGCTGACCAATTCTGCCGGCTCCTACCTGGATATTTTGTTCCGAGATGGCATTAATCACATCCTGAGCCGTCAAATTTCTGGCGGCAAGAGCATCAGGATCTAGCCAGAGGCGCATAGCATATTTTCGTTCCCCAACAATTCTGGCATTCCCGACGCCCTCAATCCGTTTGATTTCATCAAGGACTTGCCTGTCAACGTAGTTGCTAATAAATACGTTATCGTATATGAATTTGCCGTTTTTATCTTTTTCGGAATAGAATGCGTAAGCTAAAGTAATCGTCGGAGATTGTTTTTGGGTGATTACACCAGTTTGGATAACTGACTGTGGGAGATCGGATTGAGCAACCGCCACGTTGTTTTGGACTAGAACTTGGGCAGTATTTCTATCCATGTTCGTCGGGAAGGAGACGTTAATGGTAGCGTCACCATTATTTGTCGTCTGAGAGGACATGTACACCACCCGCTCAGTACCGTTGATTTGCCTCTCTAGCACGGTGGTCACATTGTCCTCTGCTGTTTTCGCGTCGGTGCCGAGATAGTTAGCAGTGACAGTGACCTGCTTGAGAGCTAATTCCGGTAGCTTATCTAAGGGAAGGAGCGGAGTTGTAATCCCTCCAATCACAAGAATTAGTACGGTACAAACTGTCGTTAAGACTGGTCGTTTGATGAAGATGTCGGCAATACTCAGCAGCATACTCTGTAGAAATCCTATTTATTTTTCAAGTCAATCGAAGAGCGCTAATTAATTGCTAATCGGTTTAATAGCCGTGCCATCTTTTAAATTCAAAATTTGCGTAACAGCAATCTCTTCTCCTGGTTTAACCCCATTAAGCACTTTGTAATTTTGATCTTGAATGTCTCCTAGTTCCACAGGTCTTTTATGAACTACAGGTTTCTTCTCTCTTTGGGCAACAAAAACAAAGCTTTGTGCGCCAATGTTAGACACAGCTGAGGTGGGAATCAAAATCCCCTGACCTTTGCTCCAAATCACTCTCGCTTTCACAAAGGCGCGATCACGCAAGCTGCCGTCTGCGTTGGAAAAGCGTGCTTTAGTTAAGGTAGCTTGGTTGCCTGTGTCTACTTGAGGAGATATAAAGTAAATTTCTCCTGTTGTCAAGCGCTTGTTTGTATTAGGGTCAACGAGATCTACTGGTAGCCCAACTTTTAGTCGCGCTGAGAGGTTTGAGGGAACCGAGATCCGCAAGTCGAGAAAGTCGTTGCGGGTAATCGAGGTAATAGTTTGACTAGTGGTAGCGTAGTCTCCGATCTTCACATTGAAGTCGCCCACCATACCAGTGATGGGTGAGCGTACCTGTGTGTATTGGACAGAGACATTTGTGGCGGCGGCATCTGCAGCAGCTTGCTTGAGATCAGCTTCTGACTGTTGTAAAGTCGCTTTGGCGGCTCCTACCTGTTCCTCATCTGCCCGAAGGGTTGCAATTGCTGTATCTTTATTGTCTCGGGCAATGTCCAATTGCTGTCTCGCTTGAACCCCTTCTTTTACGAGTTGTTCGGTTCGCTTGTACTGTACCTCTTGAAGTTTCACGTCTGCTGCTGCCTTCACCCGATCTGCTTCGGTGGAGCGAAGCTTTGCTGCGGCAGTTGCGCGGGCACTTCGAGCCGAGTTGATTTTGGCGATCGCACTGGCATATTGAGCTTGAGGTTGATCCGGACGCAGCTGAGCGATCATTGTCCCCTTTTTGACCACCGCTCCATTCACAACGAACATATTCATAATTCGACCCCCAGTCTCCGGTTTCAGGTCAACTCTCTCTGTAGCTTCTAAAGAACCTACAAATTCTCTACTGTCTTCTACTGCACTGAGCTGTAGCGAGAGCAACTTGACCGGAATAGCTTGCGGGCCACTTGCTTTCGCTTCCTTTTCCCGTCCTTTGCAGCCAGTGGTAATAACGGAAGCTATAAAGGCTATACTTAAAAGCTTGATTAAACTTAAGGAGTTGTCTTTGAACATTTAAGATACCCTACAGACATAGTTTAAGTTTACTAGGACTTCTGCATTGAAATAAAGACACTCATTTGTTCATATAGCAAACTCTGGCATAATAAATTAGTTGATAATTGTAAACCAAATTAATAAGATTTATATAAGCATACAACTTGCGAAAAGCGCAATCCGTTATAAGTAGGGCTTGCTGAAAAAGTCCGAAAAAAGCAAGATAGGGATTGATTTAGTTGCTTGACAACGGTTAGGCATAAGTTTCTGTTATCAAAAAAATGAAAAAATATAAATTTCAATCATAGTAAAC
>JAQYWP010000658.1 GCA_029379285.1 Rhizonema sp. PD38 | reverse complement strand
AGCGCACGGACAGATTCTTTCGGAGGGAAACACTTGGACGTACTGTCCTCAACTACGAGCCAATTTCAGAGATTTTATATTTAGTTATATAGTTGTATATTTTTCCATATACCTACTTACTCTTTATATTTGTGGATAAATACTTATAAGTGCTGACTTCAATAAAGTCTTGCTCTAAATAGAGTAAACATTCTCTAGATATATCTACATCTTTTACCAGGTTATGCTTTCAAATGTAGAATTGCTCCTGCTCATGTATTTGCCCATCGCCTAATTTAAAAAGAGGGATAGCACGGTATTGATATTTTTAAGTAGAAAAAATATAATTGCAAATTTGTCGAAACCATGAAAAGATTTAAGAGTTAGAAGTTACGAGTATAAAATTAGAAAATCATATCTTCTAATCTTGATAAAAAGTAAAATCGGAGGACTTGTATGAAAGTGATTTCTTTGTTGAAAAACCTAAGTGTGCGTCAGATACTGACAGTCTTTATTGTTGGATTGACTGTTTTTGTTATGCCAGCTTTTGGCGGTAATGCACTACAAGCACAAGCAGATAATACTGTAGAAAGCCCACAGGGTATCTATTACAAGGGAACACCAGATGGAGGTGAAGTTAGATCAGACAGTACAAACAACGAAATATTTCATAAAACCAAAGCAAATCTGAAATCAACAGTAGATTCTGTTAAAGAAAACTTGAAGACTGATAAATTGAAAACGCCAGAAGCGACTAAATACAAAGCGGAACCTGGTAAAGTTAGTCTCAATCACGAAAATAAGCCAGTTGAAGAAGCAAAAAATGGTATAGAAAAGCTGGCTGAAACGATCACAGAAAAACTCAATCTTAACGAGGAACCCCCTCGCAGTACAAAAGAGTTCTTAAATGAAACGGAAAAAAACGTTGAAAAAGCGGTTAAGCCTGTAACAGGAACCAGAAAAGGATATTACAACTAGAAAGAGTGGAGAATGAGGAGTGAGTAATTTAAAAATTTTCACTCCTCATTCTTAACTCCTAATAGTGAATATGTCCGAATACAACAAGATATACCCAGTTTTCTGCACTCAGCTACCAACCCCTCCTAACCTTCCCAGAGCATTGGGTAGGCTGGGAGGTTGTGCAGTATGTTCGTAATTACTCATAGTCTTCTTGATAAAGCCAGCACCTCACGGCTACGGAATTTTAGACATAAAATTATTTTGAATACAGACTTTATGCCACTTAAACCGAATCAACGCACTAAGGTAGATGATACAGATGATAATCTCTTTTATACATCGCCTCGTTTTGTCACACATGTAGACGAAGGTTTTATTCAACAGTTGACTGATTTATATCGTCAGCGTCTCAAACCCAACACCCGCATCTTTGATATGATGAGTAGCTGGGTTTCTCACCTACCAGAAGATATGCCATTTGAGCATGTTGAGGGACACGGACTTAATGCTATGGAATTGGCACGCAATCCTCGTTTGAATCATTATTTCGTGCAAAACCTCAACGAAAATCTTCAGTTACCTCTTTTGGATGAAGATTTTGATGCCGTTCTCAATTGCGTTTCCGTGCAGTATTTACAATATCCAGAAGCAATATTTTCCGAAATTCATCGCATACTCAAACCGGGTGGCATCGCAATCATCAGTTTTTCTCACCGAATGTTTTTTCAAAAGGCGATTAGTGCTTGGCGAGAAGGATCGGAAGCTAGCAGAGTTGAATTAGTCAAAAGTTATTTCTCTTGTGTACCTGGATTTAGTACCCCGGAAATGATCGCTTGTAAATCGACTGCTCCCAATTTCTTGCAATGGCTAGGTGCAGCTGGAGGAGATCCATTTTATGCTGTTATAGCTTACCGTAGTGAATGAGGAGTTAAGAGTAGAGTAGATCCTGTAGGAGTCACTTTTTAGTTTCGATGATTTCTCACTCTTAACTCGATAAGTCAACAGTCTTCAAGCATAAGGAGGAGCCTGACATGATTTTTCCCCGTTTCCGTAAGATAATCCCGACTTTATTGTTATGTTTGTTACTCTTTACGACTGCCTGTTCTCCGAAAACTCCAGGACGGTTTGATCAAGCGCAACAGCAAAGCACTCAGCAAAAAAGTGGTCAAGCAGTTGCTCGTGACGCCACTCAGGGTAGTGAGTTCAACAAATTCTTCCCAAAGCCTCAGGATGGGATCGAGCGCGTTTATACTCAGGAGAAGAAAGGATTTGCTGAAGCTAAGTTGAAAAAAAGTGGCACAGACTTAGCTGTTATTTCAATTAATGATACAGAAGCAGTGAAAGGCCCTACCAACCCAGCGACGAAATTTCAAGCCAGTACTCAGACAATAGCCGGATATCCATCTGTAACCCAAGGCGCTAATGGTACTGCTCTTTTAGTTGGGAATCGCTATCAGGTAAAAGTGCAATCTCGTGATCCGTCATTCACAGCTAGCGATCGCCAAGCTTGGTTGGAGAAGTTTAACCTTAGTGGTTTAGCGCAACTCTCGAAAATAGCGGAGAAATAACAGTAAAATTCAGCCGTCGGCTATCAGCTATCAGTATGCATGAATTCTCAGAACTACAGTAATACAACCTTTTTCTACACAATTTATGAGCATAGCTGATTAATAACTGCTGATTGCTAAATACTTACTCTTTTACCTGTTCAATGGTTGCTGTTAAGACGTACTATAGTGCGTCTTTTTGAAGTGAATCGATTTAACCGAAGAAGTATTAGGAGGTTATTGTGAGCAAATCAATTTTCGAGTTGGTGGATGAACTACCAACCAATAACTTGACTGTTTCTGCATTGCGATCGCTCGATTTTATCGCTCCTGGCGAGTGGCAAAATGTGGTTGGCTTTGTGAACACAATTAAAGTCGTAACTGGCGAAACTGACGAAGATTTCATTCAGCAAATTGGCGACAGAGCAGTTTATCTCTTCAATGATCGTTCTCAAGGATATCAAAGAGCCCTGTGGCTTTATCAAACAGTTGATAGTACAGATAAAGCATTGGGAGCAGCGGCTTTAGCTAATAAAGTGGGAGAGAAAATTCCTCTTTTAGGTTTTTTAAATAAGGTGACTCCTAAAGCCGAGAAAGCACAAACCATTGACTTATGCCTGAAACTTGTCGCTGAGTTAGTCGCCTTCTGCCAAATTAACGGTATTCCCGGAGACAGCATTGGGGATTTTGTTGGGGCTTTAGGTGAATATAGCGGCGAGTCTTTCATACGTATGGCAGCATTAGTTAGCTTTGATGGTTTGATCCCTTTAGGTTCGGGATTTATCGACAAAGCTTTATCTTGGATTAGTCAAACAAGTCCACAAGAGTTAGAAAAAAACTCAACATTTCAGAATATCAAAAACGACATTCCCGGTCAAGATTCTGGTAGTAAACTGAATTTTATTGGCGAAAGCTTTAACTCAGTGACAGGCTGGATGGGTAGCCTCGTTTCCTCCAAAGATTTAAATCCACAAAAAGTTGCAAATAACTTGCAACTTTTTGTGGATTTTGCTGGTGACAAGCTAGATTACCTTGCAGCGCTTTTGGATGTATCCACAAATTACTACGAACATACAGGCACGCAGACTTTGGCACGTCGTTTGATCGAACGAGCTGTAGCTGAAATTTAGCTTCTTGCAAAAGTAAGAAGCGCTTAGCACTCAGCTACGAATGAAATAGACATCTCTATAAATGATGTAGGGACGAATGGTGAGACAGCCCTGTTCGCAGAGCGTCTCCCTTTCTTTGATGGCATGGCAATACCATAACTTCATCTCGTTGACACTCTCCGTCCTAATGAAGCGGAGATTATTATAAATTTAGATTCGCTACAATCGCTGATAAGTGCGGTTCAAAACTTTGAAAACTTTCAAGTGTCTCAAACTTACCTGTTTTTCGGGTTGAGTCAAAAGCAGTGGTGATGACATAAAGAGCAGTACCGTCGAACGCAACATAGCCTGTATGTTTTTCTTTGACTTCATCTTGTTGCTTTTCCTCAAATCCGTAATGCATTCCCCGAAGCTTACCAACAAGTGCATTTTGTGGGGGTTGTGCTGAGAAAATAACGTTATCACCAGAGGTAGCTTGACTATCTTTAGATAAAACTGTATAACGATCTGTAATCCAAGCTTTTAGTGCTATAGATACTTGAGATTGGTACTTCTGATTTTGGTAGTCTTGGCTTGCATCTAATGGGATGCCAGCAGATTTTAGCATTTTTTGAAAATCTGCTTGCTGTCCAAGCGGGTACACTCCCATTTCCACTGTACCCAAAAGTTTTCCTTTAGAGGATACGCACAATAGGGAGCCATTTTCTTTGCAAGCTGCAACCTGCCACTCAGGAGGTGCAACAGTTTTGCCAAGTATACTCTTCCAGACATTGCCCTCGCTCAAATGAGAGTTTGTCGAGGCAATCATGGAAACCTGTGTTCGATTAGCTTTACTTTCTATAACTGGCTGATGCTGCACGTTACTGAATAGAGAAAAGTGAGGAAAAGCAAATTTTACTACTGGAGGTGCTAATGCCAGCAGTATCATACCAAGTAAAACATGATAAAGGCGCAACATTTTTCCTAAGATTTTCCGTACTTTTAAGATTGTGGAGTGACTAAGAAAGAACTTAGAACTCACAATATCTGAACGGGTGTATGAGTGAATCAAAAAGATTGTAACTCACAGATCAGATTTGCATGGTGACTTTATTAACCTCTGAATCGAAGCTTTTTTGATTTAGTAGTAGAATAAATTGGGCTAATGACTATAAAGTAACCCAAAACATTCAATAATGTGACCACGAATACAAATTACTAACGCTCTTCGCAAAAGTAATTTTCCTCTACACCTGTATTATCCGGTAAATCATTTGCTGGATTTAGGTTAAAGCTCATTTGACACCAAGAAAAATCTCCGGCTTATTGATAATCAAGCAATTGTATTGAGAAATATTGGGAAATTCTCGATACAATGGCTTGTTGATAATAAAAGCCTGAGGGTTGTTTTCGCCCGTATTTTTACGAAATATGCCTTTTCCAGTAAAGTTTTCAAAATTTGTCTACGTACAAAGTCAAAACTGACAATTCAAAAATGACGGATGTAGATTGACGCGGGGACGCAGCGAAAAATCAATCCTGCAAAATAATTTTGACAGATTACTACTCAACCCTGATGATTATACAGTATTATATTTATACTAGCTGTATAAAAGGATCACAAGCCAGGTTACATAAAGTTACATTAAGATATGTTAAAAAATATTATTAAAAGTGACAATATAAAACATTGTACTAATAGGATCATCTAAAACAGGAATAATTACCAACTTTAATTTTGTGAAGAAGATAATAGGACTTACGCACTGTACAAATTC
>JAQYWP010000657.1 GCA_029379285.1 Rhizonema sp. PD38 | reverse complement strand
ATGGAATCTGTAGATTCCCGCATAACGCCGTTTGCCATCAGTTGGCGATCGCAACACCAAAATGCCACTGGTTTTCCCAAAGGCTGAAGATACTCTAACACCCGCCTTACTAGTCCCAAATTTTCCCAAGGCTGACTATCGGTAAAGCCAACCACCCCAGATGCTGCCAAATCCGCCAATTCCGTCATTTGCTTTCCAGCAAGATCGAGGGTGAGTGCACCCCAAATATTGAGAAGGGGACAAGGAGAAGCAGGAACATGAAGACGTGAGGAAGTGGATGAATTTTTCGTCTCCCCCTCTCCCCCTCTCTGCAACTGTGCCACGACACCAGGGTTATCAATCGGTGGCGATGTATTGGGTAATAGACTAACTCGCGTAAAACCGCCCGCAGATGCGGCTTGCAAAAAGGACGAGAGAGTTTCCCGTTCTTCAAATCCGGGTTCTCCGGAACAACTATACAAATCTACTAACCCCGTTCCTAGAACCAATCCGCGACAATCTCTGAAATGAGTGTCATTTGGCAGATCTAAAATCTGACTGCTGACGAGATCGATGTTGTCTTCAGTTATCAACACATCAGCAATGCGATCTGTTTCTGAAACAGAGTCAATAACTCGTACTTGTTGTAGCAGTGTACTTGTCATGTTAGGCTATTAGCGTTTGTAGGGGGAGAGCGTGTAAACGTAATTGGATCTAGCCTTTATTTGTTATCTGTCATTTGCATGCATGATAAATAATTAAGGAACTCATGCAGTACCAACTTAGGGCTGAATTTTACAAAGCTCCTGCGGCTGTTTTATCCAATACGCTTCCACTCAAGTGAGCCGTGATATTCATCGCTTGCAACACTGGTATACTATTGAACCCTGATGGGTAGTCAATAACACTGACCGCACAATTGCCTTGACGAAAACTCCAAAAATTTGCTGATGATAAACCAAGAACGTGACAAAGCAATGTCTTATTCGTAGCGTCGTGAGCAACAACCAATCCTGTTTTCAGTTGCTTTGCTAAGGCTGTTGTCACAATTGCCTGCCAAGCGGCAACGCTACGTTCCCACACTTGCTGCAAGTTTTCCCCTTCAGGCATTTGAACTTCCCCAGGAACTGTCCGCCAGCGATGCAACTCTCCTGGAAACTCTTGATCTATATCTTTCTCTAATTTTCCTTCCCAAAGTCCGTGACCAATTTCTCTTAAACCATCTTGGAATTCCAAGTTTACACTCTTATGGGGCTGCAATATAATTTCTGCTGTTTCTCTAGGACGTGACATTGGGCTACTGACAGCGAAATCAATCGCCACGTCTTTCAAAAACTCAGCACATAAGCGTGACTGTTGCTTGCCATTATCATTGAGAGGAACATCAATTTGACCTTGAAACCTCGTTTGACGATTCCACTCGGTTTCTCCATGACGCACTAGTAATAATCGTACTCCTTGGTGAGTCGGTCGCAGCGAGGGCAGAGTTTCTCCCATCTGTTGCGTCTGATTCATCGACTCTAGTTGAACTGGATCTGACAATCCACCTGAAAAATTGAGTACGCTAATACCACAGTTAGATTGCTGAAGCGAATGATAGCGTTCTTTTGGGATCGATAGGGCAGTCCCAAGCAAAGCACGATTAATACCATTATGCCCGACGATAAGTATGGTTTCGCCTTGATGACGATGCAAGATCTCTTGCCAGAAATGACGTGCTTGTTCGTACAAAGCGATTACGGGGAAAAGCTCTCGGGTTCCCTCTCCCTCAGATAAGAGCATTCGTAGTTCTTGGGGACGTTCCTGCCACGTGCTATAGTCTTCGGGAAACTTCTGCTTCACTTCACTAGACAGCATTCCCGCCCATAAGGGGAGATCAATTTCCATCAACAGCTCAGAAGTTTGGGTGACAGTAGATCCAGATGAGAGCGATCGGCAGATAATATCTGCTGTCTGTTTCGCTCGTTGTAAAGGACTACTGTAAATGGCATTGAACGATAAGTTGCTGATGGCTTTGCCGACTTTAATGGCATCGTTATAACCTCGTTCGGTTAATCTAGATGCGTCAGTACGTCCTTGGATGCGCTTTTCGGTATTATAAGTACTTTGACCATGGCGCACAATTATGGCACGAGTCACTTTTTACCCTCCTCTATCTAAAGGACTTATTCTACTGCAAAGTGTTTGCAGTGGAATAATTAATACATAGAATAACTCTCGAGAGCCTGCTGCCTTAGCACATGAAGGCTTATGCGAAGGCAGCATAGAGGAAAACCCAATCTGATTCTTTGTAACCCTTAGCGCAATCCGGATTATACTTTTTATAAATAACCTGAAAACCATTGAGGATGTGGGCTGATGACTGTTGATACATCCGGGATGACACCGAGGATGCAACTTAATAATTTTATCAAGTCAGTTTTTTGTCAAACGGCTACTTGTTTCATTCTCAGTATTTTAGCTGTAACAAATACTTCCCGCCCTTTGTTGGCAGAAGATGGCAATTTTGCTGCTACTAACATACAAACACAAAAAGTTGCACAACAATTACCAGGCAACAACGAAGCGCCAGAAGAGGAGAAACTTAACGAAGCAGCAAATCAATTAATAAATAAAGGTGATTTGCCTGGTGCAGAAGCTGGCTTACGCAAGTTAATTAAGAAGTATCCTGATAACACTTATGGGCATTATCAGTTAGGAAATGTCCTGTTTCAACAGGGTAAAAAAGAAGATGCCATCAAAGAATTTCGACAAGTCATTCGGTTGGATTCTAAATATGCCATTGCTTATAATGCAGTGGGACAAGTTATGGCGAGTCAAGAACGCTGGGATGACGCAATTAATGAGTATCAAAAAGCACTTAAAATAAATTCAGAATACGGTGAGGCTATAACTAATATGGGTTTATCATTTTTGGGTAAAGGTAATACTCAAGAAGCGATCGCCTCTTTAGAAAAAGCTCAGAAAGTTTTTAATGCACAAGGTAGACCAGAGAAAGCTAAGCGAGTTGAAAAAATTATGCAGGACATAAAAGCTGGTAAAACTCCCACACTTTCGTGAAAGTCTGGTTGATCTGTTTTGAAAAGAACACATAGCTCAGAACTCAGAAGACACAGATTGTGATTCAATATAGTTCACTCTCAGATAATTTATCTACCACGAACCCATGTATTGACGCGCCATGGCGCGTCAATACACAGATTATTTAGCACTATTATCTCCATCTATTGTATAAACTGCTTGAATTCCGTCATTTGCATTAAACGATTGATCTTCTCGTGGAAATACCACAGTATTTGTATCGTATAGTGGTACACTAGTGACAGTGGAGAGCGGCTGTGAAATACTACGGCGTAACTCAACTTGATTACCAACCTGCCAGAATCCAGTGTAAGGAGTACTATCCTCAGTAACTGTGCCTATAGGAGTCCTCGCAGGAGTTCTTTGGGGAAAGAATGTTGAAAAGTCATTTTGAGATGTTCTGGTACCAACACCTACCAAAGAATTTCCATGCAATGTATAATTACGCATACTCAAGTCTGAGTTTACCGATGTTTGAGCACTAACAGAACTTCCCAAACCAGCGATCGCAGCAATGATGGCTAAGGCAGCAGTAATAGTTGTTTTCATCAGTTTTTTCTTTTTTTATTAAGTAACTTCCGACTTCCACCTGGTAAAATTTTCAGATCTAGTAGTATAGAAATATACTAGATGCACAATTTAAAAGATACTGCCTGAAGGAGTAAAAGTTATGGATTCTTCCCTCAGAAAAGTATTCCTCTCACTCACATAAGTTTCACTACATAATTACATTAGTAAAGATTCATAAATTTTTCATCTAGTTTTAGAGGTAAGACTTAAGACATATATTTACTTTTGCTCTTGCCGAAAGAGAGAAAGCAAACTTCAATGTAGAACATTAGATGCCTTTTACAACTCAACAACTACCGCGTCTAAATGCCAAATCATTGCGGAATTACGGTAAACAATACTATATGGACGCTACGGGAAAGAACTTTCCCAGTGTGACGACAATCCTCAATGCCACTAAACCACAAGCAGAACGCGATCGCCTCAACAATTGGAAATCCCGTGTTGGTATGGAAGAAGCCACCCGTATTTCCACAAGCGCCAGTCGTCGGGGAACTCAAACTCACAAGCACATTGAACGCTATCTACTTGGCGAAAACCCAATTTGTCCCGAAGCCAGTCTTCCTTATTGGGAAAGTATAAAACCTGTTTTAGAAAACATCGATCAAGTTAGACTCGTGGAAGGCTCAGTTTTTCATTACAATATGAGCTATTCCGGTAAAGTTGACTGTGTAGCGAGTTATCAAGGCGTTCCCTGCGTGTGTGAGTGGAAAACTGCCGACAAACCTAAAGGTTCAATTGAGAGATTGTATGAATATCCACTGCAATTAACGGCGTATCTAGGAGCAGTTAATGAGTACTACCGAGATTATGATATTCAAATCAATCATGCTTTAGTTGTTGTAGCAATTCCAGAAACAGAAGCTGAAGTATTTTGGTTTGAACGAACAGCAGTGCAAGATTACTGGCACCAGTGGGAAAAACGAGTCGCTGAGTATTGGCACAAAAACAAGTAAGAGCCTTTTTTCAGTCAAAATACTTGGATTAAATCATTTCAGTAGATTTCTCTGTGTACAACAGCTAATTACAGAGTATAATAAAACAAGTACATATATTGTATGGTTATTTGACATTCATCTGCGGTTAAGTACATAAATAAAATTCTCTCTCGTTAGTGAAAATAAGTATAACTAAGTTGTGACTCGTAAACATGTTTGAAAGCATTGTTAAGTGAATGCTCCTCGCCAGAAAGGGATAAATCTGTATGTAGCAATAGCTTCCATTGACACTTGTACAAATAACGACTCCAACAAAATATGTTAATTTGTCCTGACCTACTTAAGCGTAACTGTAAAGTGTTTTTGTTGGCTTGTATCTGTGCTGTCTTAGCTCTATACAATTACGAACTTGAACATTTTTTGTAATAATCTACTTAATTATAAAAATCTAGCATTTTGAGTATTCTCTTAAAATGTATTGTTAATAAATTGATAAGTTGATGATTAATTCTAGTAAAACAAAGCTAAGTCGCAAATTAACTGGGCTGCGTTTATTACCATATATAGCAGTTGGTGGTTTGATTTTCTACTTCAATTCAACTACAGATTTTAACTATCTACTTAGGGGTTACTTTGTTTTGCTAGAGGCTCAAGCCGGAATACTTTTGCTTCTTTTTATGACAGGTAAACTTAAGAAAACACAATGACATTCAGCGTGAAATTACATTAGATTGTCAGCTTTAGATATCAATACATCTAGCTATTTAATTAATATCATAGAAAGG
>JAQYWP010000068.1 GCA_029379285.1 Rhizonema sp. PD38 | reverse complement strand
TTCCAGCCTAAAGGCAGGCATACTTAAAGCTGCCGCTATATCTTCAATACAGTAAAACTTTAGCTCTGCATGAGAAAGTTCCACAAGCGATCGCGCTTGATGAATTGATAACCCTGGTAAGCGCAACCAATCATCTACAGTGGCATGATTTGCATCAATACGGATACCAAGTTCGGCAGCGATCGCAATTTCTTCTCCTGATTGTAGTCGGTAGTAAGGGTCGTTGAGGAGTTGAGAACGCAATTTTTGCAACTTGGGGTTCAAAGATCGCCAATTTTTCACATTCGTTACTCACTTTAAGAAATTTGGTCTAACATCTGGCGGCGTTTTTGTTCAAATTCATACTCAGAAATCAGTCCATCCTGACGGAGTGCATCTAACTCACGCAAGGCGTCTGCCATCGCTCCTACTTGAAGAGCTCCTTGCTGCAAGTTCCTTGATGCTTTTTTCCCCAGATTAAAATTACGGTCAAAAGTTTCTTCATCTTGGGCTAGATACCAAACTGCCTCAATAGCACTTGCGACTTTGGGAATGGGTGTCCAAGAAAGTAACACGTATAATAGACCCCAGAGTGGCTGTCCCAAATAAAACTTATGTAACCCTGAAATTGTCAACGTGCCTGACAAAGCTAAAATTGCGGCAATGCTGCGATTTTTTTGCTGATTCAACATATTCCCATTACCAGATCTTCCACAATTATCGAAAACCTATAACTATCCTAAATGATTTGTATATGCAATCCAAGTTGCGCGCCGTCGCTCATGTGTAATGCCTGGTAGTTGGTAAAAAGGGACGCGGAAACGAAGCTACCATTTGAAATTGGTTGCTACAGGCATATCAAGCCTTTTTAATTTTGCGGAAATTTTGCGCGCCTCGGTTTCCTTCGCCAAAGTTTACAAAGGAGGGAAACCCGGACATGCAACCTCTATATAGCTTAACTTTCCAAGACGAATTTTTAATTTTTAATTCCGCGATCGCGGTACTAGTCACCAGAATTAGCGCTCATATCTTCACTATCCCAACAAATGCTACCAAGTCAAGGGTTGAAATTACTGTAAAAACGTATCAAAAACGAAGCTTATTCCTTATATTAGTTCCTTAGACTAAAATACTAAAATAAAACTAGAGGCTAAAGTTAAGAAAGAGAGCAGCTGAGTATAACGACTCAGTGGAAGAGAAGCAAAATGGGATTCTTTGATTCTGAGATTGTACAGCAAGAAGCAAAGCAGTTGTTTGAGGATTATCAAGCACTGTTGAGACTTGGTAATAATTACGGCAAATTTGACCGTGAGGGTAAAAAGCTGTTTATTGAGCAAATGGAAGAAATGATGGAGCGCTATCGTATTTTTATGAAGCGTTTTGAGCTATCAGAAGATTTCATGGCGCAAATGACAGTAGAACAGATTAAAACACAATTGAGTCAGTTTAGCGTTACTCCTCAACAAATGTTCGATCAAATGCAAATGACCCTACAGAGGATGAAAGCGGAGTTAGAAGAACACCGTTAAAGCCAGTGAGTAGGGGCGGGTTTAATTCAGATCAAGAGTGAGTAAACGCAACGTCCTGTTAAACCTGCCCGTACACGAGGCGTGGAGTTTTATTCCTCACTCCTCACTCCTCACACTAATTTGATTTAGGGCGGTGGAACTGGGAAGGCGACTTAAAGTACTCTACAGGAACACCTTTGAGCGCCTTATGCATGAAATCGCGCCAAACGGGAGCTACCAAAATGCCACCCGTCGCACCGTGAGATAAGGTTTTGTTATCGTCCCTACCTACCCAAACAGCAGTTGTCAACTGTGGCACGGTGCCGATAAACCAAATATCCTTTTCTGAAGAAGTTGTTCCTGTCTTACCAGCAGCAGGGCGATCTAATGCGGCATGTTTACCAGTACCCTGATTAATGACAGACTGCATCGCACTGATAATTTCTGCCGAAGCCCAAGGATCGAGAACGAGTTGAGGTTTGGGCGTGTTATCTAGCAATACATTGCCACTACTATCAGTGACGCGGACAATCATAGTTGCCGGAGACTGCCAACCATAATTGGCAAACGTGGCATAAGCACTCGCCATTTCCAGAGGTGTGACACCGATCGCACCTAGAGGTAAAGAAGTCACGGGTTCCATTGGACTGGTAATTCCCAAGGTGCGAGCAGTTTCTACCACTTTATTCATCCCTATAGCCTTACCAACCTTGATCACAGGTATGTTGCGAGATTGCTCGATCGCATAACGAATGGACATTGCTCCACCAAACGTATTATCGTAGTTTTTCGGATAATACCAACCATTACCATCTCGATAGCCGACAGGGCCATCAACAATCGTTGTGTCTGTATCGTACTTACCAGTGGCAAACGCAGTATAGTAAACGATCGGCTTAAAAGAAGATCCCGGCTGCCTTTGAGATTGAATTGCCCGATTAAACTCGCTCGTTTTCGCATCGATCCCACCCACCAGTGCTTTGATAAAATGAGTGCGGGGATCGATGGCGACTAGGGCAATTTGATTCTTATACAATCCTTCGCCCAGAAGCCTTTCATGCCAGGTTTTTACGGTTTCTTCTGCCATATCTTGGAAGTCGTTATCAACGGTAGTTTGTACCCGCATCCCACCTTTAAGCAGTGCTTCACGACCAAACTTCTTCGCCAACTCTTGAGACACAGCATTTGTGACATAAGGTAGGGCACTACCTTGAAACGACCTCACTTTCCCAAGTTTGATTTTTTGTTCGAGGGCGTCATCGTACTCTTTCTGTGTAATCCACCCTAAACTCAGCATCCGCCCCAAAACTTGCTTTTGTTGCTGTTTTGCCTTAGGCATGCTCACAAACGGGCTATATTCTTCCGGTGCTTGGATTAAACCCGCCATCATTGCTGACTCAGCCAAGTTTAAATTTTCAGCCGACTTATTGAAGTAACTGCGTGCTGCAGTTTGCACGCCATAATTGTTATGACCCCAATACACTTGATTGAGGTACATTTCCAAAATTTGGTCTTTAGGGAGAATTTGCTCCAAGCGAATTGCCAGTACTGCCTCTGCTATCTTGCGGGTAAATTCACGCCTGTGAGACAAAAACAGGTTTTTCACCAACTGCATGGTAACGGTTGAACCACCCTCTTTCACGCCACCTGCTGCCGAGTTGGTGAGCAAAGCGCGCCCGACGCCTTTGGGGTTAATACCGTGGTGAGTGAAAAAATCACTATCTTCACTCGCCAAGACTGCCCGCTTGAGTTCTGGAGAAATTCTATCTAAGGGTATGACTTCTCGATTGGCTTCCCCGTGGATACTAGCTAACAGTTTACCCTTAACGTCATAAATGTATGTTGTTTCTGACGGAAAGAAGTTACGCAGCTGTCTGACATCTGGCAGGTTACGAAAACTAACGGCTAAACCAACAAGTCCTCCGGCGACAATAGAGCTTGCCAGCATGGTGAGCGATAGCAATGTACCGCCAGCTACCTGACCAACTCCTTTCAAAAACTCAAAACCATCTTGAGCTTGAGGTTGAGGCTGCTTATCTTCAAAAGTCCTAGACGACACGGCGATTCACTTCCTCACTTGTAAAAATATAAGTGTATCTTCGGCTTAGCAAGGTGGTTGATTTTTTGCAATTATATAAGTTCGGCAGATGCAAAATACGACAAATTGCCAGTGACCAAAACCAACCCAAATTCTACAGTGCAAAGCATAGTTAACAGTCAATCTCTTAGTATGACGCAAAATTTGTCTTGGCTACGTCGCGGTGTCGTAGAGATTTTTCCACAACCAACAGATTCCGATAGTGAAACTGAAAGTTTAGAAAAACGGATTACGACAACTGAGCGACCGTTGCGAGTCAAATTGGGAATTGACCCTACAGGTGCGGATATCCACCTCGGTCATAGCATACCAGTACGCAAACTGCGAGCTTTTCAAGATGCTGGTCATATAGCAGTCTTAATCATCGGTGATTTTACTGCTCGCATTGGTGATCCGACAGGTAAATCTGAGGTACGCCGTCAACTTTCAGAAAAAGATGTAGCACAAAATGCTCAGACTTATCTTAACCAAGTGCGACCCATACTCGATTTTGACACACCTGGAAGATTAGAGATACGTCATAACTCTGAATGGCTCTCTCAATTAGATTTAAGTAAAATTTTAAATTTACTCTCCACAATGACAGTAGGACAAATGCTTGCCAAGGAGGGATTCGCTGAACGCTATCGAACCGAAAATCCAATTTTTCTTCATGAATTTTTGTATCCATTGATGCAAGGTTATGACTCTGTTGCTGTTGATGCTGATGTGGAATTAGGAGGTACTGATCAGAAATTTAACATTGCTGTGGGACGAGATTTACAGCGCCATTTTGGTAAAAAGCCGCAGTTTGGTTTGCTACTTCCAATTTTAATTGGTACTGACGGTGTACAAAAAATGTCCAAGTCTTTAAGTAATTATGTCGGCTTATCAGAGCATCCGTTTCAGATGTATCAGAAAGTACAGCAAACTCCTGATCATCTCTTGGAAACGTATTTTGAATTACTGACAGATTTACCTTTAGACAAGCTTCCAGAAAATGCACGCGATCGCCAAAAACTGCTAGCGCAAGACATCGTAACACAGTACTATGGCTTAAAAGCGGTTTCTGAGATTGAAGAAGGTTCAGTCCCGGAATTCTCACTTTCAGGAGTGCCGTTTCCATCTAAGTTGTCATACCTTCTGAGTGCAACTGGCTTGTGCAAAAGCAATTCTGAAGGTAGACGGAAAATTCAAGAAAACGGTGTGCGACTCGATGGCGATCGCATAACTGATGTGGAAACAACTTTTCAGAGTCCTCAAGAATTGTATGAACGAGTTTTGCAAGTGGGCAAAAATAAGTTTGTCAAACTTGTACCATAATGATGTTAGTTGCGGTGGGTTAAATTTGTGTAACTCGTAATGTGAAACCCTCCCGTAAAGTTGAGCGTTGTTAGTTGTAACAAACATAACAATATTGTTATTAGTTGGTTGGTTGTTAGTTAGTTGTTCGGGATAAATTGTCAAAAATCTTACTTAGTAATAGCAAATCCCCACGACTCCCTAACAACTAAGAACTGTACGGGCGCTCCTTGCTAGGATTGTTCGTTTTTACTCACAAGTTACTAGATTAAACCCGCCCCGACTACCCACAAACCACTAACCACTGATTATGAATACAACGGAGCGGATTATTGTTCCCTTAGATGTGTCTTCAATAGAAAAAGCGATCGCTCTTGTCGAAGAATTATCGGCAGTCAACTTCTGGAAAGTTGGCTTAGAGTTATTCGTGAGTCAGGGACCACAAGTTCTTGAGGTGTTAAAATCCAAATCTAAGCACATTTTCCTAGATTTAAAGTTTCACGATATTCCCAACACTGTCAAAAGTGCTTGCCGTTCGGCAGCTCGTTACGGTGTTGATTTATTGACAATTCATGCCACATGTGGTAGAGAGGCATTAAAGGCAGCAACAGAAGCAGTGCATGAAGAAGCTGTCACTGTCGGGATAAAACCGCCAAAGTTAATTGCAATTTCGCTATTAACAAGCATTTCTTCCAGACAACTGGCGTTTGATTTAAAAATTCCTCTAGAATTGCCAGAATATGCTTTAGAAATGGCGCTGATGTCTCAAGAGATGGGGTTGGATGGAGTCGTTTGTTCGCCGCAGGAGGTAGCACTCTTGCGGCAAACTTGTCGGGATGACTTTCTGTTAGTTTGTCCGGGGGTAAGACCAACGTGGGCTGATGTAGGCGATCAAAAGCGATCGCTCACACCTAGCCAAGCACTGAAAGCAGGGGCAGATTACCTCGTTATTGGGCGTCCGATTACTGCTGCACCCGATCCACAGTTGGCTTGGAAGAAGATTTGTGAAGAGTTAGCCGCAGTGACATGAAGTCAAAAGTCAAACAGAGAAATTATGGCTTGTGGCTTTTTTGTTGGAGTATATGGCTGTTGCTCTCGTTCCCAGTTTCAAGTCAAGAACAAACTCAAAGTAACTCTCCACCAACACAAAGCGGTGTCACCAGAAAGAAGTCTCAACGACGGCTTCCACAATCTGGAACGGAGGTAAAATCTTCTTGCTCTGACCAAACTATAGAAATATTAACGACTCAGCTTCTGCGGGATTTACCTAACTACGCCAATCGAGTCAGTCAACGCGCCCGTCGGTTAAGCAGACCAACTGATGTTTACAGTTATATGTTAGTGGCAGGAAAGCCCGAATTTGCGCCTCTACCTCTCAACCCAGGCGGATATAGTTCAGATGTATCAAAAAATAACTCCTCCGCTTCAGAAAAAGTTGAGCAAGTCTTTTTTACAACTTTAGAACGACTGTATGTAAAACGCAAAGCTGTACAATTACAGCAGTTCCATTGGCTTTTTTTGACAAAAACAAAGAGTGGTTGGCGTTTGGTAACAATGTATTCTCAAATCGGTCACTATCCAGCCAATGAGCCGCCAACCCCGCCACGCGAGAGTAGTAACGGTGTCATTGCCCAAGCAGTTAATACCTGGTTGGGAGATTGCCAAGCGGGAAGCGTGCGATTTTAGGTTTTGGAATCAAATTCTTGACAATATAAACTGACTTTCTGCTAGTTACTGGTTGGGCAATCCGAAATCTGGCATGGTACGCTCAATACTTCGGGGTTACCAGACATCCTGTATTATTTAGGGGTTACTGATTTCATCAAACTTAGCACGTACTGCTTGTATATCTTGCCACATTAACCACTTCGGACTACCTTGTTCGCGAGAGGGATTCCGCAGTAAGTAAGAAGGGTGCAGAATTGGCATACATAATCGACCTTCCCACTCCATCCACTGTCCGCGAATCTTGGTGATTCCTCGCTTATCGCCAGTCAAATCTTTTACAGCAGTTGCACCAGTCAAAAGAATGATTTTTGGGTCAACCAGGCGAATTTGTTCTAGCAAATAGGGTTTGCAAGCCGCCATTTCTTCTGTAGAGGGAACTCGGTTCTCGGGAGGACGGCATTTGACAGTGTTACAGATGTAGACATCACCGTCAGTATCTAATTTCACTGAAGCCAAAATCTTATCAAGCAACTGTCCTGCTTTGCCAACAAAGGGTTGCCCAGTTTCGTCTTCGTTTTGACCAGGCCCTTCCCCAACAATCATGATAAGTGCTTTAGGGTTACCCCGTTCAACAACAGCATTTCGCCGAGTGTCTCCCAGTCCACAGCGGTGGCACTGGTTACAATGCTGTGCCAATTCGGTCAGATTGGCATAACTTCCTGGGGGAATAGGAATTTTGGCGTTTTTAGGAATCAAATCTTTTTGCTCGAAGTTTGATTCCTCGAAGAGGCTGAGTTGGTTTTCGCTAGTCATGAAAATTGGGATACTAACTTGACACTCCCCCGCATAAAATAGCGGAAGCTCTTGGGTTGAGATTGCGCCTAAGATAAAGTGTAATGCACAATTGCCCTCTAAGTAGAGAGTACTATAAATTATGCTAGTTTTCCCCCAACCTCCATAAAGTTACCAATACCTCTTCCTCTTCAAAGAACGGCGTCTCCTAACACTACTGAGATTCCTTCGCTCTAGTGTAATCACCTAAGGCATTACAAGCATCTTTCAGCTTAGTTAGAGCTTGTTCTTCACTGACAGGATCATGAAGTTCTCTAGCTAACTCCAAACTTGCTTCATAGTATTGAATTGCTTCGTTATGATTACCTGCAGTTTCACAAGCAATTCCTAAACTGGCTAAGGACTGTTCTTCACTACGCTTGTCTCCAATTTCTCTAGCTAATTTTAACCGTTCCTCATAATACATAATCGCTTTAGTGTAATCCTCCAAAGCATAGCAAGCATTAGCTAAATTATTCAGGACTTGTACTGTAGTGCGGTGGTTTTTGAGTGAACGTGATATTTTGACGCATTCTTCATAACAGGCGATTGCTTTGACGCGATCGCCCAAAGCATACCAAGAATTGCCAAGATTTTTTAGTACCAGTTCCTCACTCCAATTATCTTGTAGTTTTCGGACAATTTCTAAACTTTGCTCCTTCAGATTGATCGCTTGTGAGAAATCTCCCAAGCTTTTGTAAACCAATCCAAGATTATTCAGGGCAGCCAGATGACTCCGCATGTCTTGGAGTTGCTGCGTTATTTTCAAACACTCTTGTAGATACTCAATTGCTTTGTTGTACTCACTTAAATGACGGTAGGCATTACCTAAATGTGAAAGTGCCTGCATCTGCATCTGTAAGTCAGGCGTATCTTTTATCAAAGATAAACACTGCTGTGAGTGAGAGATGACACTCTTATAATCTCCCAAAGTATAAACTGTCATTGCCAGACAAGAAAGCGTCTGCGCCTGTCTGTGACGATCTCCAATTGCCTGAAAGAGTGCCAAAGATTCTTGAAATGACTGGATTGCATCCGGTAATTTCCCTGCTTGCTGTTGTTGAACTCCAAGCTGTAGCAACCTAGATGCATCCAAGAAAAAGTCTTCCTGATTCTGTGGCACAAGCATTTCGGCTTGTGAATCATGGGTAATTATTTCATGGTTATCTGTCTGAAGATACTCTACAGATGGTTGCAAGGGAACTGTGTTTTTAGACATAAGATTATTACTGTCCTTAGACATCGACCGAATTCTGTTAATTTTAGTGATGAATTTAGTATTCCCAAAATCTAAATGGATCTCTCATACTCGATGTAAAAAATAAAGAGGGGGAGTCAAGAGGCTCTTGAAGCGCGGAGTCGGAAATTTCCCCCATAATCCTGCTATATTTTTCACTCTTCTAGAAACGGACTCGAATTTGACATTTACCAAAGAAAGGCAGATGGCTAAAATTTTGAAGCCAATTTCCGAACGGCAAGGACGGCGGTGCTTTGATTGTCTCGAGGAATGATAGTAACGTTGTTGAAATCTTTGAAATGAAATTTTAATGCCACAACACTTTGCTTATGGTTCATAATAACGGCAACCCTCACAAGGGCCACTGGGATTGACAGCACAGCGTAAGTCCCCGGAGCGGGCATTGAAGCGGCAACTGATGTCGCCAATGAGGTAGCCGACTCCTTCTAAGTAGTAGCGATCGCTTGGAATAGGCGTGGTATTTTGCCGTACCTGTTCACCCGGAAAGTTCATTGCTACCCGCCTAAACTGCGAACGTGTCCTAGCCTGGTTTTTACGCATCAACCATAAAGAGAACAAGGACGGTAAGAAACCAATGGCAATCACTAAAAGTGTCTTTAACACCTTCTGCTTACCTCATTTGTGCGCTCATCATTCCTAGTATTGCATTCTAGGAAGAAACAATCTTATAGCAGTCCTATCTAAATTTATGAAATACTTGTAAAGGCTGAAGAGTGGCGAGCCAGCTAGAGCTTGAGCGAACAACACTACAATCTACAGTCGTTCACTTTCCCGTCAGCAAGAATCACTCCTTTTACTATTTACAATCAAAGATTTTATGTCTAATGTATTTATTCAATTGTTACTTGTCGGCTTAGTTGCTGGCGTCGCAGGTGGGATGTTTGGCATTGGTGGCGGTGCAATTATGGTACCAGCGATGGTGTTGCTGATGGGTATGGATCAGAAGTTCGCTACCGGGACTTCTGTAGCTGCTCAAATTCTGCCTATCGGCATTTTGGGAGCTATAGTTTACTATCACAACGGAAAGCTCAATCCCATATATGCTCTGCTCATCGCTATTGGCTTGGTAGTTGGTAATCTTTTCGGGGCGCTGTTTGCCAATCAATCGTTTATCAGCAGTCAGACAATGAAGAAACTCTACGGTATTTTTTTGTTACTGATTGGGTTACGATATTTGCTGTTTAAATAAAGGTGAACTTTTCCACAAGAGTCAAAGCGTTAAGACTATTGCTCCTTTATTCTTTGTCATAAAGGATGATCCTCACGTTTGAATTGTGCAAGAATACGTAACAGCTTATATACAAATCATTGAGCATCTACAAAGCAGAAGTTTTATGTCTAATGTTTTTATTCAATTGTTACTGATTGGTTTAGTTGCTGGCGTTGCTGGTGGGATGTTTGGCATTGGTGGCGGTGCGGTGATGGTACCAGCAATGGTGCTGCTGATGGGTATGGATCAGAAATTTGCTACTGGCACTTCTCTTGGTGCTCAAATTCTACCTATCGGTATTTTGGCAGCAATTGTTTACCGTAAAAATGGTAATTTGAATATTAAACATGCTTTATTAATCGCTACTGGTTTAATAGTTGGTAATCTTTTTGGAGCACTGTTTGCGAATCTACCATTTATTAGTAGTGAGACAATGAAGAAGCTCTACGGCATTTTTCTGCTACTTATTGGATTACGGTATTTACGATTACGATGAAAATTAGGTCATGGGGAAGATAATGATTAAGGGACTGTTAAGCTTTATAGTCCAGCTACCAGTGCCCAATTCCCAAAGCACTACACATGTCGCCTCTAAAAACTTGAGTTATTATAGTTGTGTAGTGTCGCTGAAAAATTTAAAAATATGAGCATAGAAAAGAGAGTAGAAGCCACAACCAAAAATATCGAAGGAAAAATTCAAGAGGTTATTGGTGAAGTAACTGGTAACCCAGACGACAAAATCGAGGGAAAAAGCAAACAAGCAGAAGCTGAGGCTATTCATACTGTTGAGAACATCAAGGACGGTGTCAAAAAAGCTTTAGAATAGTTGTAATGCATTCAGTACTTCAGAAGTTAGCAATTAGCTATAAAGGGTATTGTGTACACTTTTAGATTAAAACTGTTATCATATAAGTCTTTCTAGCTGATAGCTAATAGCCTATGGCTGAATGCTCAGGAATAGTCTTTTGTATAATCAACATAGTAATACTTAAAAACTCCACTAAATGCATTGAACACTTAGTGGAGTTTTTGATTTTCTCGAAATTCCATTAATCTATAGTGCTACGGCGAGTCATCAAGCCCCAAAGGAAAATGGCAATTATTGCACCAATAACAGCAACAACTAAACCAATCGGACTGAGAGTCGCTGTTGTCAGTTGAAGTGTCCCTGTTTGTAACAAAGTTACTAAAGTACCGCCAACAAAAGCACCAACAATACCTAAAATCATTGTTGCAATGATGCCACCGCCTTGACGACCAGGATAAATCGCTTTGCCGATCGCCCCTGCTATCAAACCTAAAACAATCCAAGCAATGATATTCATAAGTCTACTTTTGCTTTTTCTTTTCCGTTACTTCTAAATTATCAATTTCAAGTTCTTATCTCTTCTATCGTAAGTTATAACTTTAAATTATGAAACGCTAACATTTATATTTGTCAGCAATTAGCACTCTCAGTGGTTGTCTAAAACTTTAAAAATGTGGAATAAGGAGAAATTTGCATTTTTTGTAGACAAGGAGTTAGAGGTGAGGTCTTTTCTACAAGTCAGACATCCATATAGTTCTTACATAATAAACGCTCTCAAATTTTTCTTCTGCTTCATTATTTCTCTGCTCAAAAACGGACAACCTTTGACAAAGAATTCGCACTCAAAAGACGACGCGAGATCATCGTTTGAGCGTGAGGGACTTTGTTAATGGTTGTCCGTTTTTGAGAGCGTTTCTCTCAACCTTGCAACTTTATGCCACTAAACCAGAACGGAGGGCACGAACAGCAGCTTGAGTACGATCATCAGCACAAAGTTTATTTAAGATATTGCGAACGTGAGTCTTCACAGTACCAACTGTAATATATAGTTTCTCGGCAATCTGCCCATTGCTACATCCAGCGACAATTAACTCTAGAATTTCCAGTTCTCGTTGCGTTAACGGGTACGTTTCTAAAACTTGTTCGTATTCCGACGGGAGTGCCTCAATTTTGACAGTTTTCGGCTGCTCGGACAACTGGTTATTTGGTAAACCTTGCCGCATTTGCTGCAAAACTACATTAGCGATCGCCGGATCGATCCATGAGTTTCCGCCATGAGTTGCTTGGATCGCTTCTGTTAACTTATCAATACTTGTATCCTTCATGTAATAAGAGTCTGCCCCTGCGGCAAAAGCGGCAAGTACTGCATCCTCTGTGTGATCCATTGTCAAAACCAGAATCTTCGTTTGAGATTCCCCATTTTCCGCTTGGTATTCCCTAAACTTTCTTGTAAGTTCAATGCCATCCATATCAGGCAAGCCAATATCCACAACGGCCACATCTGGCTTCGCTGTTTCCAAAAGCTTCAAACCCTTACTAGCATTTGCCGCCTCACCAATCACTTTCAGCGTATTGTTTGACTGTAATGCAGCTTTTAGCCCCATTCTTGTCAAATCGTGATCTTCGATTAATACTATAGTAATTTCACTCATCTTTATCCTTTCTCTCTACTAATTGCTTCTGTCAAAAGCAGACATTTTGCAATCTGTTTTTTTTATACTATCTAAACCAAAGATAGATAATATTTTAACCAAAATACATCCATCGGTGGATATAACACTCTACCCTTTTTCCCTCTGATACAAACAAAAATATAGCTCAGGATGTAGCGGCTAGTTTTTCCGAAAAATATGAAATACTAATTCTAAAGATTATAACTTGCACTACTATTATTTCGGCACTCCTATCTGATGTCAGTTTATTAGGCGAGCCCTTCCATCAGCTATAAGAAGCGGACGGTGTGCATTCATCTGGTAGCTGACTGCTAAGCTTTCAGATCAGTATTGAACTCACATTAATATAGTAGATATAGAAGCTAGTTGAAAAAACTTCATAAAACTTTACAAATTAGGTATGGTTCAAAAGTCTAAATCTGAAGACATTAACAAAAATTGTGTTGCCGCTCGGGAAAACAGTGAGCGACGTCGTGCTATTTTTGACCAGACCTTTCAATTTATTGGATTAACACAAGCGAACGGCATTCTGATTGAAGTTGATCGGATGACGCTCAATTTTTGTGGAATCACCCGTGAGGAAGTCATTGATCGCCCCTTTTGGGAAGCACCTTTGTGGCAGTCAAAAGAGACAAGAGCGAAATTGCAGCAGGCAATCGCATGTGCGGCAGCAGGAGAAACTGTAAGATATGAAGAGGATGTCTTAGGTGTAGGGGATACAATTGCAATTGTAAACCTCTCAATCAAGCCGATAAAAGCTGAATGTGGGCAGGTAGTCTTACTGATTATAGAAGGTCAAGATATTACCGAACGCAAACAAGCATTATCAGAAATCCGCGAACTAAAAGCAGAACTAAAACAACGAGTTGTCGAACCAATAGCACAGGTTGAAGCCTTTAATCACCAACAAGAAGAACTCATACAGCGCGAACGAGAAGCACTCAGACAAGTTGAAATTTATGCTGATATTTTTAAAAGTATGCAATTCGGCTTGATTGTGTGGCGTTTAGAAGATCCGAACGACATCACTTCATTCCGACTCGTAACTAGCAACCCTGCTGCCAACCGACAAACAGGAGTGTCACTGGAAAACAAAATTGGCAAGCGCATCACTGAATGTTTTCCTCACATGTTTCCAGAACAGCAAGAATTTCTGGAATTATATGTCAAAGTTGCGACTTCCGGCGTTGGAATAGACCAGTGTGAAATGCATTACGGCGATGAAAGCGTACCAGATAGCTTTTTCAGTGTCAAAGTGTTTCCATTACCTGATCGCTGTATTGGAGTTGCCTTCGACAATGTTACCCATAACAAGCAAGCAGAACTTGCTCTCCAAAAACGAGCAGAAGAACTGACGCTCGTAAATACAGTATTGGCACAAACAACTACACTTTTAAGGAAACGTAATGAGGAACTCGACCAGTTTGCCTACGTGACATCTCACGATCTCAAAGCACCCTTACGAGCGATCGCTAACCTTTCAGAATGGATAGAAGAAGATCTACTAGATCAACTTTCAGAGGAAAACCAGCACCAAATGCACCTCTTGCGGGGACGAGTCCATCGCATGGAAGCTCTGATCAACGGCTTGCTGGAATTTTCGCGAGTTGGACGCGTTCAAACACCATCAGTTATGGTGAATGTGAGTATCTTGCTGAACGAAGTGATTGACTCACTTGCCCCTCCACCAACTTTCACCATTGAGGTAGAACCACACATGCCTACCTTCATGACTAAGCAATTAGCACTGCAACAAGTGTTTAGTAATTTGATTAGTAATGCAATTGAGCACCATACGCGACTTGATGGTCACATTAAGATTTCCGTACAGGATCGCTTGAAGCACTACGAGTTTGCTGTCACAGATGATGGTCCCGGCATTGCCCCCGAGTATCATGATAAAATCTTTGCCATCTTTCAAACCCTGGAAGCTCGCGATCGCAAAGAAAGCACGGGAATTGGCTTGGCAATTGTGAAAAAAATCGTTGAAACAGAAGCAGGTACGATCACCTTGGAGTCTGAAGTTGGTTTAGGAAGTACTTTCCGCTTTACTTGGTTGAAGCAACCTCAGGATTGATGTATGGCTGTATTACATATGACCAAATTACTGATGTAATCTGCCCCTGTACGGACGTAAATTGGCTTGCGAGTCATACCAATGGCTGAAGACAGGCTTTAACTTTCCTGCATACAATTAAAATAATTTAGGTTGGAAAGTCTGTGTTACTTTTAACCTATCTTTTGCATGATTGGGTGTTTTTTACCCATGAATGTTCATCTACAATTTCACTTCTTTAAGTTCCGACTATCCAGGAAATATGACAAATAACTATTGTAAGGGCAGATTTAATTAAGAGTACGCATTCAGCTATTAGCTATGAACGGTTACCGTGGTACCTGAGGTGTACTAGAGGATTCTTACAAGTCATGTATGAGGATAGTAGATTATTTGCTTCTATGCGATAAATCGACTTTAAATAAAATTATGACCCAAAGAATTATCAACGTATTGCTAGTGGAGGATGACGAAGTTGATGTGATGAATGTCAAGCGGGCATTCAAGAAGGTTAATATTACTAACCCGCTGTACATTGCCTCTAATGGGCTAGAAGCACTTGCAATGCTACGGAGTCACGATCAGTCTTCTAATGTTCCCACTGAGAGGCGTTTAATATTGCTAGATCTAAATATGCCAAAAATGGGCGGGATCGAATTCCTTCAAGAATTACGCACTGATCCGCAACTCAAATCGACTCCTGTAGTCGTTATGACGACATCTAACCAAGATGAAGATCGAGTGGAAGCGTATAACTTGAATGTTGCCGGCTATATCCTTAAGCCCGTGACATTTAATAATTTTATTGAATTGATGGCAACACTTAACAAGTATTGGACATTATGCGAAATGCCATAATGATAATTTCGATGTGAGCAAGTCAAAATTAAAAATAAAAAATAACGAAAAAATATATGTAAATTAAGATTTTTTATCTAAGCAGAAGGGGTGGAATTGAAATATACATTGTAAAATGTCATAAATATTGCATTTTTTGTTGATTTCTCTATGGGAAGATAAGTTATCCAATAATAACAAGGAATTCTTT
>JAQYWP010000656.1 GCA_029379285.1 Rhizonema sp. PD38 | reverse complement strand
CTTTAAAAGTCTTATGAAACCTCTACATGACAAAGGTTTTTGACCTTGAACTGACGTGACGTTCCTTGGTCTACGTCCTTTGTCCTTTGAACACTAAGTACGCGGACAACGCTCTTCCAGACAAGTTTTGAGAGTTTTGGGATCAAATAAAATCGGTAAGAAGTGAATACTTTTTATTTCTCTAAAGTAAAAAAGTATTGGAACTCCAGACCAGAAAATCTGCCAGTTCTGCCATTCTTGGTAGGGAAAGCGCCGAAGTAATTTTTCTCCTCGATAAATATCTAGGTCGGTAACGCTAAATTGCAAACGTAGTGTTACCGTTTGAAACAAGAGAAACAAGCCAAACAAGCCGACAATGGAACCTAACACTGGCTGTGCAATAAACAATGGAATGGCAACAGAACCAACACGATGGGTATCTTATAACTAGGCTTTAGTTCCACAGTTGATGCTGAGTTAGACGTATACGACGTAGCCACAGTTAAAAATCCTGCTTTGTTAGTGGACATTATTCCTATTTTAGGAGATTTAGAGACGCGAAATGACTCCTCTCTACAGGAGACAGGAATCAGGTGTTTTAAATTGTCTCTTTCCATCCTTCTTTCCCTTCAAGATGGCTCGGGATTTTTAAGTCATAACTGTATAAGAGTAGTTATTTTCCTCCTGGAAAAAACGAAGCATTACCAGTTCCCCGAAACAATACCCAAGAAAGAAAGAAGTTGCTCACAAATATGATCAACAAAGCTGTAACAACAGCAGTTGTGGTTGATTGTCCTACACCTTTCGCACCTCCAGTTGTTGTTAAGCCCCAGTTGCATCCAATGACAGCGATAAAAATCCCAAAGCAAAAAGCCTTAATCAAGGCGCTGATAATATCCCAGTTACCAAGAAAGGTACGGACTGAGTCTACAAAAGATGATTCGGAGAGGTTGTATATACTCGTTGCAACGACCAATCCCCCGATCATGCCAGTCACTAAAGACAGGAGGGTTAATATTGGAAGCATGATGCCACAAGCAATGACGCGAGGCACAACCAAATAGTCAACGGGATCGGTTCTTAACATTAAAAGGGCATCAATTTGTTCGGTTACCCGCATTGTGCCAATTTCTGCAGCAAATGCCGAGCCAACTCGTCCCGCCAAAACCACTGCTGTCAGAACGGGCGCTAGTTCTCGTGTGAGCGCGATCGCCAACACTCCCCCAACGATATTTCCCGCCCCAAAATTAATAAATTCTCGCGCTACTTGAATGGTAAATACCGCGCCAACACTAACAGCCGTCACTAAGGCAATCAAGAGGGAGTCAGGTCCAACTGTTGCCATTTGTTCTAAAGTGTTACGCCAATTGATTTTGCTCTTAAATATGTGGACTATAACTTGTCCACCCAACAAAGTTGCCGCCAGCGATCGCTGGATCCATGCGCTCAAATCTGATTTAGATCTACTCTCGCTCAATGTTGACAAGCTAATTCAGTAACTGCCGTCATAATAGCGGATTACAGAGCTTTCAGCTATCTGCCTGAAGGAAATAATGAAACTTTTTCTTTCAGGTATGCACCACGTAGCCTGCCGGATGTTCGTGCCGTCACAGACGAAGGCGGCACTCCCTGATGATGAACTAAGCTTAAAGCTTTTCTCAGAAATCCCAGCCACTTTTAGATTGCTCTTAGTTCAACAAAATATGTTACCACCCAGTTAAAGCTTGACTTTTCAGTTCATCTGTTTGGTTAATTAATTGTGTAGCTATCTTAATTATAATTTAAGATCTTTGAAATATCCTCTGAGATGAAGCGATCACTCTTATTGTAGAAACTGGTAGCAGCTAGATACACGATTATCTATCGAACTCATGGAGAACCATCATGACCATGAACGCGAATTTTCTGCGCTCAATCCTTCTCTCAGTAATTTTCAGTTTCTTTGCTCCTTTATTTCTCGTTGGCGGCATATTGATTGTTTTATTCTCGCTCGGCTATATTCCTGGTTTACAATCCGTGAGTATTGCGAGCGTTACTCAAATCTGGCAGTTTCTGGCAATGTTTGGCAGTGGTACTCCCCTTCGTGGACTATTTGTCATTAGTTTGACTTGTAGTTTCGTTGGTGCGCTGTTTGACACTTATGCCTGTTACAGGTATCAAGTATTACGATAAGAAAAAACTGACAGGCGTGTTCTGTGGATGCTAAGCTACTTATACAGTGTATTTTGGCAAATCCAAGATGCCCTGAATCACGTTTTTTAATTGCTCATGGTTTGGCCTTTTAAGCCGAAGTTTCGGAAACAAATTGCTCGGATTGAAGTTACTGGTGCGATCGCAGGTGCCACTCGCAAGCGCGTACTAGAAGCCCTGAAAATAGTAGAAGAGAAAAAATTTCCAGCATTATTGCTCCGCATCGATAGTCCTGGGGGCACTGTAGGAGACTCTCAAGAGATTTACAGTGCCCTCAAGCGATTACGCGAAAAAGTGAAAATTGTTGCCAGTTTTGGGAATATTTCTGCTTCTGGCGGAGTGTATATTGGTATGGGAGCCGAACACATTATAGCTAACCCTGGTACAATTACGGGGAGCATAGGTGTAATTTTACGCGGAAATAACTTGGAACGCTTGCTGGAAAAAATTGGTATTTCGTTCAAAGTCGTAAAGTCTGGTCCTTATAAAGATATTTTGGCGTTTGATCGCGAACTTACAGAAGCAGAACAAAATATTTTGCAAGAATTGATTGATATCAGCTATCAACAATTTATACAAACAGTAGCAGAAGCACGTTCCTTGACGGTAGAAAATGTGAGAAATTTCGCTGATGGTCGGATTTTTACCGGGCAGCAGGCTTTAGAGTTAGGTGTGATAGATCGGGTGGGAACAGAAGAAGATGCTCGTCGCTGGGCTGCAGAACTCGTTAATCTAGACCCTGAAAAAACTACAGTCCACACGATAGAAGAACGTAAACCTCTTTTGAGCCGCGTCTTCTCGGGAACTCGTCAGGTTTCATCAGGGCTGGGAGCTGGTATTGATTGGGTGGAATTTGAAATGTCTACCAGTGGTCTACCTTTATGGTTGTATCGACCTTGACTATATCCCTTTCAAAGCTTTGAAAGGAGATGTACGAATACTTTTCAGTCAAAAAATCTCTATTAATAAGGTTACGTAAGGCTGACTACTTTTGCACAGATAGTGCTTTAGGCTTATAGAGAGCCGCAGTCCTTACATGTCCTATGGCAAAAAAGACGGAACCTTATCTAAATTAGTGAGTGTTGCCGCCGATCCATCAACACTCACTAGGTTCCGACTTTTTTGTTTTGTGTAAGCCTCTTGACCACGCTTCGGGTTTTACGTGTTGTACTGACACATTAATTATGGCATATGTTTTATAGGGCTTAAACAGCCTAAATCGCTATACATATACTTCATGTATTACGGTAAAACCTGATTTTTAGGCCAATCAGGTTTTACCTCGGTAGTTTTGAGAGGAATACTTTTTTTGATAAATGGTCATTGTTCATTAGTAGTTTATCCAACGTCCAGTGATGAATGACCAACGACTAATAACTATTCTCAGGAGGAATTTTTTGTGGAGTGGCGAGTGCAAGCTATTCGGGGAGCAACAACAGTCTCAACTAACACAGTTGAGGCAATGCAGGAAGCTTTAATGGAACTACTAGATGAATTGGAAAAACGAAATCAACTGCATCCCACAGACATTGTGAGTATTACTTTCACGGTGACTCAAGATTTAGATGCTACTTTTCCAGCTGCGATCGCACGCCAGCGTTCTTACTGGGACAATGTGGCAATGTTAGATGTGCAGCAAATGCATGTCAAGGGAAGTTTGGAACGCTGCATTCGATTTTTAGTTCACGCCTACCTTCCAGCTTCCGCCCCAACTTACCACGTCTATTTGCGTCACGCTACAAACTTACGTCCTGACTGGTGTTTGCCATCTCAGTGACCCACAGATCACACTCTTTGGATAGACTTCTAATTTCCCAAAAATTGTCACAATGATTGACGAAAACTATTAGCTTCGAGCAGTCAATTATATGGGCTTTGGTATTGGTGATTTGTTTTGGATTTTCCTTCTCCTTTCTTCCATACAGCCTATTTGGCAAAAACGTCAGATAGAGTTTCGACGCTTGCGCACTTTGCAGGAGTTTCAGCAACAACGTAAAAGCCGGGTGATTTTGCTCATCCATCGCCAAGAGTCTATCAGCCTTCTGGGAATTCCCATATCACGCTACATCACTATTGAAGACTCAGAGCAAATCTTGCGAGCAATTCGGCTCACTCCGTCTGATGTACCCATTGATTTAATTTTGCATACTCCAGGCGGTTTAGTTTTAGCTACCGAACAAATTGCTAGAGCATTAATTCGTCATCCCTCTCAAGTTACCGTTTTTGTACCTCACTATGCTATGAGCGGTGGAACGATGCTTGCCCTTGCATCTGACGAAATTGTGATGGATGCTAACGCTGTACTTGGACCGGTTGATCCCCAACTTGGTAACTTTCCAGCAGCCAGTATTATCAAAGTCGTTGAAGATAAACCCATCAGTGAAATTGACGATCAAACCTTGATTATGGCGGATTTATCGCGCAAAGCAATAGATCAGGTACAGCGCTTTGTCCGAACTCTACTTAAAGACAATATTCCCAAGCAGAAAGTCAAGCCAGAAAATATCGAAACTATTGTAGACTCTTTAACCACTGGGCGTGTGACTCACGACTACCCTATCACTGTTGAGGAAGCAACAGAAATGGGGCTGCCCATTTCTGTTGGACTGCCCCGGATTATTTATGAACTCATGGATATGTATCCGCAGCCACAGGGTGGACGTCCTACTGTTCAGTATATCCCGATGCCTTACGATGATGGTCGTCCAATGTTACCAACGCCTAAAGGTAGACCTTTAGAAGAGCCCAGTAAGACAAGATAAAAGCTTTTCAGCCAAGATATCCCTATTACTGTGCTTTCCAAGCTCAACACGGAAAGCTTATAGGGCGTATTGATGTGCCCGTAGCTGTTGTTTTGGGCATAGACTTTCCCCAAGTCCGCGTAGGTTTTCAAATCTTTTACTGATGCCCTAATTTTAACATGTTTGACGACAAAATGTTACCAAGCATCTAAGTGCAGCTTTAATCCTTGTGGCTTTAGCCCAAGGATTAAAGTTAGCCAACCTGATAAAACGAGAAGAAGGATAGCCTTGGTTCAAACCAAAGGAGGAAGTAGGAATTTTTAATTTTTCGTTGCTCAAAGTATCACGAATTAACAACTACTTCCCTCAATGTTTTTTTCCCTTTATCTAAGGTGTCGATGTCGGTGTTGCTGTCGATGTCGGTGTTGCTGTCGATGTCGGTGTTGCTGAGGGTG
>JAQYWP010000655.1 GCA_029379285.1 Rhizonema sp. PD38 | reverse complement strand
AACAAAAAGCCTTCACTTTCCTAACAGATGGAAAAATAGAATCATCTAGTTTAACTTATAAAGAATTAGATCAGCGCAGTTGTGCGATCGCGCAAGTGTTAACTGGTCAATTAGCATCTCAGATACAGTGTACAGATACTGTTGGTGCTAGAGCATTACTGTTGTATCCACCAGGGCTGGAATTTATTACATCCTTCTTCGGATGTTTATATGCTGGGATAGTACCTGTTCCTGCTTATCCACCTAAGCGCAATCAAAACTTGTTAAGATCACAAGCAATTATCAAAGATGCCCAAGCTCAATTTGTACTGACCACAACATCTCTATTAGAAAATATCAAAAGTCAGTTTTTGCAAAAATCAGAATTAGTAAACCTCAACTTTCTAGCTACCGACACTCTTGTTGAGAGTGAAAATTTTTGCCCTCATCCAGCAACACCAGATACTCTGGCTTTTCTTCAATACACATCAGGTTCAATACTGCTCGGTTAAGGAAAAATAGGGGTAAAATAAAGAAATTTATGGCTGGTTATTAGGACATTTTTGTATACGTTGCTTAATGTTTAAAAGTGCGACAGAAAGTGGAATTTCTCCATTATGTTTGAGTTTTACAGGAAGTCTGCGAGTAATTCGACGTGCCATTCCTCAATTTCAACAAGCTCCATTATTAGAAGTTAAAATATTTTTTAGTTGGTTGATTGAAGAGATTCGTGAGCAAAAAATACCACATCCACAACACAGAGCTAATCCCAGAGTTTTAAAGAAATCTCGCTCAAAGTTTAAGAGTAAAAAACGAGAACACAGAAATAATGAGACTTCACGACAACAATTATCTTTCCTAATTTTTACAACCGCTAGTTAATATAAATCTATTTTTGGCGATATTGAAAATTGCTTATCCCCAATTTATATTTCAACGTTTTAGATCGCGCTTTGTCAATTCATAATCAATCTTTTTGAGATGGCTCGCGGAGCGCGAGCTGTAAAGGGGATCTCACGACGGCGTTTTTGTTCGCGTAAGATAAACGCGAATAAAATTTCTTGATTTCTCCCCCTATTTTCCCTTAACCGAGCAGTATTGCAATGGTACTATAGCCCTCGCCTGGTGCAACTGGCTTGTTATTGGGTATTCCGGTAACATAATGCTCGGTTGTGCGGTCTTGTAATGTAACTGCGTGGGGTCTTGCCCACGCCGTATGGTCTCCTGCTAGTATTATCCGCGACTTAGCTTGTGGCACTGGTATTTGGTCAATGTATAATCGCATTAACTTGTTACGTTGCGGTCTTGAGTCTTCTACTGCCTCATAAATACTAGGCCACTTACGTCGAAAAACAGGTGACAAAGATAACTCTGCTAGACTATAAATTTTACGTGTGAGTAGAATTGCATCTTTTAGTTCAAACATCGAGTCGTGCGCTCGACATAAATTTTCATATGCAGCTTGGCGGAATGCTTTTAGTTTGGAAATAAAATCCATAGTGGTAGACGAAAGTTGGTAGTGCTTCAAACATCTTCCAATGAAGGGAGGCTGTTTTAACCGATGGCATCCCTTCATTTTTTTTACAGCTTTTTTGGCACGTCTAAACTCCAGATTATGAGCAGTTAGCGATATGAATTGTAATTTTTGACTCTTTCACCTCTTGTAATCACAATCGTACCGGGGTTAGTTTGAGTGAAATCAATCTTGTTACTGTCATCGTAGACCACACAGGCATTAATTCTTCTACTAACCTTTTATACGGTGACTATTTCAGGGATTTTTTGTGGACAATTTTTTTGGGTGTTTTCCTTGTAAAAATTGAATTAATATTTATAATTTGACTGCGATTCGTACATGAAATATCAAAACATTATCATGTTAAAAAAAAGCTACTTTTTTTTTAGAGGAACCCGACTTTTCCTACTTTTTCGACTAGATAGGAATAAAGAAATATGCAAATATAAACTTACCTACCGTGAATACGAGGTCTATCCCTACCAAAATAAGAAAATGGAGAAGTCCACAAACAAAACGCCACAAATATTCGAGATTTTTCTTATATATCACTCGCCACCTCCCGACCGTGCCACCTCCCCACGTTGGTAGATGCCCTCCCTCTGGTCGGCGCGACCGTCACACCCACTTTGGTACATTCATACTTTCATATCCAATCTCTAAAAAATCTGCTTCTTTATAGACAAAGTGGTGTACTTAATATAACACAAGTAGTACGGTAATCAAACATCTAATATCATGCGAATAAAACGATTGGTCTACAGTCTTAACGCAACCAGCGATAAAAGAGGAAAACAGGTTTATCGAAATTAGCTTCGAGCGCGCTACTTATAATTATGACGAATCAACAGGAATTAACAGAGCAAGAGTTGTTGATAACACCAAATGTGACGGCATTCGCCTCACTATTTGTTGGTTTAGGAATTTTATCTTCCGTTGCAATCTTCATCACATTGAGCGAACGCGAAATTGGTCCTGCTGCCACAATATTTAATCGTGCCTGGATCGCCACTGTATTCTTCGTGCTGTGGAATGGATTCAGTACTGTACACCGCCAACTTTTCGACGACGAACCTGTACAACAGGAGCCTTACACAAGTGGGATACTGTGGCGATTTTTGGCACTGGGAATTCTGATGTTTTTGGAGCTATTCCTCTGGGCTTGGTCATTAACTCAGACTAGCATTACTAACTCTAGTGTGTTGTCTCATCTCACCCCCCTATTCACCGTTCTAGCGGGGTGGCTTGTATGGCGTATGCACTTTGACAGCAGATTCCTGACCGGGATGGTTATAGCAGTTGGAGGGTCGTTCGCCATTGGACTATCAGACCTGCAAATTTCTGCTAACAACGTACTAGGTGATGTAGCTGCTGTAGTATCGGCTATTATGTTTGGCGGCTACCTACTGGTTGTAGAACAACTCCGAACCAAGTTGAGTGCCTGGACTATACTCTTGTGGGGTTCGGTGCTCGTTAGTCTTTTGAGCTTACCTGTCGCCCTAATTACCGAAGATAAACTTTTCCCTGATTCCTGGGGTGGCTGGCTTTCCGTAATTGCCCTAGCCCTCCTTTGCCAAGCTTTGGGTGAAGATGCTTGGTTCGCACCAGCAGTGAGGATTTACCCATTTGCCGGGAGTTGAGGACATAGCAGAACTCTCCTCGCTTCAAAGCTGAATACAGTTGCAAGTCCGCAAGCCTGTGTACGTAACTCGGTGCATCAACAGCTAAACTGCCGCCTAGTTGATAGCTATCTTGGAGCATAGAAAGTTGATTATTTTAGTCAATTATCCTACAAAGCAGAGTACTTTTAATTTTTAATAAATTAGGACTAGAGCAAGGCATTAGGAAAAGTAGGAAAATTAGGATGTTTTCTGATGATTAAAATCAAGTTTGAATTATAGTATATGCTTTCTACAGTTAGTAATTTAAAAGGTGAAAATCATGGCTGATGCTCCAAATGTCAATGGGCTATTAAATAAACCTGTTTTGATTAAAAATCAATCTTACAAAGCGGTATTTGTTTTCTGATGGAGAGCAAATCAAAGGAAACCGAGGAGATGAAGGCGGTTGGAAGGCATCCAGTGGCTTTGAAAGTCCGAAAGTTGTTGGTGCTGATGATAATTACTATAATCGTGCCCTATGGAAAATTGTACCAAATGGTGATAGTTTTCTGATTGAAAATCAATCTTACGAAACGATATCTGTTTTCTGATGGAGAGCCAATCAAAGGAAACCGAGGAGATGAGGGCGGCTGGAGAGCATCAAGCGGCTTTGAAAGCCCTAAAGTTGTTGGTGCTGATGCTAATTATTACAATCGTGCCCTCTGGAAAATTGCACCATATGTTAATGCGTCTCTGATTGAAAATCAAGTAGCAGAGGCACTCCCACTGGAAACGTCGGGTTAAAGTTCTGCTGTTCACTAAGTCCGGGCTTATACGGTTAAGTGCAAAATCTGAGGTAATGAGGACGATGCTTTGAAATTAAATATTAAGCGAAAAGGCGACAGAAATGCAACAAGATATAATACAATACAATCAGTTATACACGCATCGAACGATGTTGAGCGATCACGTACGATGCGAAGCCTACCGCAAGGCAATTTTTGAAACTGTAAAACCCGGTGATGTTGTTTTAGATGCTGGAGCCGGGACAGGTCTGTTGAGTTTATTTGCAGCTCAAGCTGGAGCTAAAAAGTGCTATGCCGTTGAAGCTACAAAAACTGCTAATTTTGCCGCTCAAATAGTAGAGAAAAATCAGATCTCTCACTGCATTGAAGTCATTGAAGGTGATGTCACCAAGGTGGAACTCCCTGATAAAGTTGATGTCATTGTTTCCGAGTGGATGGGAGGTTATGGAATAGACGAAAATTTACTAGAACCGATATTGATAGCTCGCGATCAGTGGTTAAAACCTAATGGAAAAATGATACCTTCACTTGTCAGGACGTTCATGGCTCCTATGTGGCATAGCAAAATTGATAGTTCTCTCCAGTTTTATCGGAGCAATCCTTACGGGATTGATTTAAGTCTGATTGCTAACCGTACAGAACAAGAGATGTTTTTAGAAGACCATGACGTCAAGTTAAATACTCTCTTGGCTTCTCCACAACAGATGTGGCAAAACGATACTGTTAAAGACTCTGTAGAAGAAGCAGGTTCTCCTTTTCACGCTTCGTTGTCATTTACAGTAGAACGCCCTGGGAAATTCTCGGCACTTACAGCCTGGTTTAGTGCTAAATTAAGCGATGGAGTTACCCTGACTAACGCACCGGGTTTCCCCGTTACCCACTGGGGATGCAATATTTTTCCCCTATCTCGCACAAGAGATGTCGAACCGGGGATGACAATTGAAGTCAAATTCACTGATGAACCAATTCGGGGGAGCGCTTCCAATCAGAAATGGTGCGTGCGTGTAGGAAACGAACCCTGGGAAGAACACTACTCTTTAACAAAAAGCTTTCTAGAATCAGGTTTGTGAAGGAATTTTCGTCGATATATAGCTGGCTAGCAAACTGCAAACATAAACGCTTCAAACTGCAAACAAGCTGATTTTGAAACCACATTAAATGCAAATAAGAGGGGTCTCAAAACCACATTATAGTTTTAACAACATTGAGAAATGCTGGTCTTGGTTAAAAAGTCGAATCCGCAAAAAACTTTCTTCAGTTTGATTGTTTACGAGATGCCATTGAGCACGTCTTACATTTTGCGTCCTAACCGCCAAGGCGGTTGCTATACAACTGGTATGTCACTGGCAGATAGACGCGATCGCCGAGATGAAAAAACAAATTTACCTAATGTAGAGGCTTGTTTATACAGGGTAAGCGCATCTAAAAATGTAGCTAGTTGTACAGACGTTTAAGAAGAATGAT
>JAQYWP010000654.1 GCA_029379285.1 Rhizonema sp. PD38 | reverse complement strand
TTCCTCAGCTGTTGTATCCGCAGGAACGACAATAATCTGACAACCATAACTCGCCAAACGGCGTAAGATGTTGCGTTTTACACCAAAGTCAAGGGCCACAACAGTGAAAGTTTCTCTGGGTTTTACGGAATTGTCTTGTTCAGTAAATTCCCAAACTGGGTTGGTAGGATCTGTCCATTTATAAGTGCTTGAGGTAGTCACTTCGGGAACCAGATTCAACCCATTCATGCTTGGGGCTGCTTGTACTTTTTCTAATAAGTCAGCTTCATCAAGAATCTCCGTGGAAATCCCGCCGTTCATTGCTCCAAAAATGCGAATTTTGCGGGTGAGGGCGCGGGTATCGATCCCGTAGATCCCTGGTATTTGATGCTGTTTCAGGTAACTTGGTAAAGACTGCGTTGATCGCCAATTACTTGGGTTGTGACAAATATTGCGGGCGATCGCACCTCTGATTTGCGGTCTAACTGACTCTTCATCTTCTGGATTGACGCCTGTATTCCCCAATTCCGGGTAAGTAAATACAACTATCTGACCACAGTAACTGGGATCTGTCAAAACTTCTTGATATCCGGTCATTCCAGTATTAAACACTACCTCTCCAATAGTGGTTTTGGCTGCACCAAAAGACCAACCGCGATAAGTGGTTCCATCTGCTAGAACAAGCAGCGCAGGTATTGCGTCAGATAGGGGCATAAGTGTTGATTGATGGTTGTGAGTTATTTGTTGAAGGTTGGTAGTTGTTAAAAAGTTGATTGATGATTGTGAGTTGGTGGTTGATAAAAATAACCACTATCTATATAACCATTAACCACTGACCACTACCTACTAACCAGTCTCGATACTGCGGACAATAATTATGCCATGAATTGATTATTTTGACATCATGAAGAAGAATACCTTTAAAGAAAAGACAAATTCTTAAAGAATAATTGCTCTTGGTAGTAGATAAGGAAGCCGATCTATAGGTAAAATTATTAAAAGTAAGTGGTAGCGATAGCACTTTTCTCTTTGGAGGATGAGCCAGCAATTTTAATTGCCTCATCCTTATTGTGGTACAATCATGATATGCACAAAATGCTTTGATGGTACTTATCCACAGTATACAGAGCCGACAGTAGGTAGGTAAGAGCGTTTATCCAGGAAACAGGATGCAGGTACTTCTAAGAGTGTCGCGCGTAAAGCAATTCTCCTGAATTGTTAATTGCAACTGCGCTATCACTTGATGTATAAAGGGAACAAGATGTATAGATAAATACAGCAATTCTCCGCATTCAAGGCGCATACCTATGAGGTTGAGGAGATTGAATGTAGTATCCAATATCAGCAGTCGGCTGTAGATGCCCGTAGACCTGCGCTGCGCGGCTTCCCACGATCTTAAGCTTATAGCGATCGGGAATGCATTACAAGAATTATGCCTCAGTCTTTTTTATCCCGTGCAGTGCTAATTTTTTTGTCAACTACACTAGCAGTTTTGACTGTTGCTTGTGGTAGAGGCAAACAGATTACCATAACTAAAATTGATGAACAGCCTGTAGCGCTCACAGACAAAAGCGCGGCATCTCCTATAGACGCATCTGTCCCATCAGTCAAATCAGCAAAACAATCATCTGAAACTGACTCAAATTATTTTGAACAGGGGTTAGATAAAGCAATTAGTGCTTTTAGTATCAGTCAATCTGCTCAATCGACAGAAGATTGGAATTTAGTGGCAAATCAGTTTATAGAAGCGATCGCACTTATGAACAAAGTGTCTGTCAATAGCCCTTACTACCCTAACGCCCACTCCAAAATTCTAGAATATCAACGCCAAGTCAGGCTAGCTCAACGGAAAGCTGCCCCTCCTGTATATATACAGCCAAGAATAGAACCAAAGAAGATTGTCACTACCGTGCCCAAAGCCTATCTTCGACCAAAAGTCGCACGGGAGCAACAAACAATTGTTTGTGAAAGTATTCGTGCGCTTAACTCTCACCAATGTTCTCACATAACACTGAAAGAACAACAGCCACAAACATCGTCTGTTTTGCCAACACCCGAACAATTTAACCAACAACAGGAAGTTGTGAGTGTCCCAATTAAACGGCGAGTCGGTGGAACGCCGATAATTGAAGTTACCTTCAATGGCAATCGGCATTTCGAGATGATTTTAGATACCGGAGCAAGTGGCACGGTTATTACTCAGGATATGGCAGCTGAATTAGGCGTTGTACCAGTAGGAAGAGCTCAAGCAAACACAGCAAGTTCCAAATCTGTGGAATTTCCCATCGGCTATATTAATTCAATGGAAGTTGGTAAAGTGATTGTTCATAAAGTCGCAGTGGCGATCGCCGGAGATGAACTCGAGACAGGACTTCTGGGTCACGATTTTTTCGGTAACTATGATCTCACCATTAAACGCAATGTCGTAGAATTTCGTCCGCAGGCAACCTCCCAGACCAATTCTACCAAAATCCCGATTTCAATGCCTGAAGGACACCGCTATGTAGAATTTCCCTGACTTTATTTAATGACCTTGTGGATAGATAACACGGATCTCCGGCAATGTCACGAAAAAACTCTCCTTTCTCATCCGTATATTGTTTGCGTTCATCTCCATTTAGGATACAATCAAATATTACCAACTTCCTTCCCAGTCTCAAAGGATACGTACAGACAGTGAGCATAACGCTTATCAGCATTAGATTTCAAAACTTCATCATTAAAAATTAAAAATTAAAAATTTTTAATAGTTGTGAGGGGTGTGTCCCCCTCGGCAAATTAACAAACAATGCCATAAGATAACATCATCTCGATATAAGTTAATGCATTAAGCATATGTACTGCTTTCTTTGCATTAAATACAACCACATAGTTTTGTGCTGGCGTAACTTGATAAGAGTTTTGATGCCGCATTTATGCTGTAATTATTTAAAGTTAACCTATTCTTAACCTCAATTTAACATTCAAACTGTTAACTTATTACTAATTCACTTTTTGCTGCAACATTTGAACCCCCCAAAATCTGTAATTTATGGAGATTGGGGGGGTTATCTTTTATTTGCACTTCGCACGTTTGACTCAGGCTGGGAATAAGGAATGGGCAAGAAAAACAGTTAATCGATTACCGATTACTAATTAGCGATCCCACCAGAAAAAATATGCATACTGTTGGAAAGAGTAGTATATCAGCTTATTTGCTCGATAAAGTGGCACCATTAGCCAACGAAATAGATAGCAACCCAGAGGCCCTGCTTCATGCACTCAAGGGGCTTGGGGAACTTGGTGTCCTCGCGCTTCGAGTTCCGCACCATTGGGGTGGAAAAGAAGTCACAGAGCCGTTTAGCAGCTTTCAAGAACTGGTAGCCCGGTATTCTGGAGCTTTAGCCTTTCTACAAATTCAACACCAGGGTGCGGCAGCGATGCTTGTTGCTAGTACTAACTCCTCTCTCCAACAAGAATACCTCCCTCATATGAGTTATGGTAAAGTTTTAGTGGGTCTTGGGTTTTCCCAAATACGACGACCAGGCAAACCACCAACTGTTGCTGTACCTGTCTCTTCCGGATATCAACTAGATGGGGAAGTTCCTTGGGTGACAGGATGGGGTTTTTTCAATGACTTTATCGTCGCTGCTACACTGCCTGATGGTGGTGCTGTTTTTGGTATGGTGCCTTTTCAAGAAACACATCAAGACTCAGGAGGAAGCATCACATTCAGCTCCCCCGCCCAACTAGCAGCAATCACATCAACTAATACAGTCACTGCTTCCTTGACTCAGTGGTTATTGCCGAATGAACGAGTTGTTTACATTAAGCCTGCTGGCTGGATTCACGAAAATGATCAAAAAAATGTCCTCCATGCGACTCCTTTAATTACAGGATGTGCTTTTGCCGGTTTAGATATTATCGAGTCCGCCGCACATACTAAATCGCTGCCTTTGATCGCGACTGCGTTTGAGTCTCTTCTACAGGAATTGAATGATTGCCGAAGTGCGATCGCACTTGCACAACAAGATGAACCCATAGCAGAACGCCTGCAACTGAGGGCTTGGGCAATTGAGTTAGCAACACGAATTGCTCATGCCGCGATCACCGTTTCCAGTGGTGCGGCCAACTTTCGCCATCATGCTGCCCAACGGGTATACCGCGAGGCAATAGTATACACCGTGAGCGGTCAAACTCGCGATCTGATGGCAGCGACTTTGGAGAGGTTAACACGCCCGAGTTCTGAAAATAAATTCCGGTTACAGTAATTGCTGTAGGAAGTCCTACTGGCTGCACAGCTGGCTGGCTACCTTGTTAAGGAATGCACACCATCTTTTACTTTCTCCCGATGGAAAGTTGACGAGACGCGCAGCGCGGGCACTTGTGGTGTCCAAGTTACAAGCCCCTAAATTTATGATGTTGTTGGCGAATCAATGAGGGGTCATACCCCTCAATTAAATTTATCTTAGGTTTCGTGGTTTGAAACATATTCTCTGCATTAAAGCGAAATTTATTTTAAGGGAAAGGAACAACGCAAAATCAGTACTTCAACGGTGAGGGGTTTGACCCTTCACGAATTAACCAACAACATCATTTATTTACGGGGTTCAAAATGTTTGAATGAGTGACTTTTGACTTACTCGGGAGGGGCGGACAGTTTTATAATTTGTTAACTTTTAATAGTTAATTTAATAACATTGTTATACTAAGAGTCTGGTGTAATTACTTAAAATTGTCATTGGCTTTTTTCTGCTTTTTTAAACTTAGCCAATCTTGCATAGAAAGAATAAAAAGAGATTTATGGAAACCAGAAAAATCTTGATTGCGACTAAGACATATCCCTCAATTAGCACTAAATATAGAGAAACAGTATGTACAGCTGGAATTTTATTAAGCGATGATGAAAAACCGCTGCAATGGATTCGGATATATCCTATCCCTTTTCGACATATGGATATGGATCAGCGCTATTCTAGGTGGTCTATTATTAAAGCTGAAATAGAAAGAAATGAAAAAGACTATAGGTCAGAAAGTTTCCGAATAAATCATTCATTAATAGAGATTATCAGAAAAGTTGATACCTCAAATAATTGGCACGAAAGAAAGTCTTTTCTACTGCCATTAAAATTTAACTCTGTTAAAGAGATGCAAATGCAAGATAAATCCTTGGGAATTATTAAACCTCTTCATATTAAAAGGTATTTCTGCAAACCGACTGATCACGAGTGGAATCCAAAGCAACAAGCTGTACTAGATCAACTGGATTTATTTGAAGACTCAGTTGATTTAGAAAAGATTCCTTACCAATTTGGATACGAGTTTACTGATGAGGATGGAGATAAACATAAGTATACAATTAGTGATTGGGAAGTTATGCAGTTGTATAGAAATTGCCGGAATAATTATAAAGAAAATACATTGGA
>JAQYWP010000653.1 GCA_029379285.1 Rhizonema sp. PD38 | reverse complement strand
CTCATATATAGTTTAACTTTCCAAGACGAATTTTTAATTCCGCTACACAGCACTAATCTTCTAGGGGATCGACTCCCATCTCAGTCACTAGTTTACGCAGAACAATGATTTGTTGACCAAAGTCAAGTAGTTTGAGTACTTCTAGTATCTTCACACCATCATGAGAGAGTTTGTAGCCATTAGGTATGGAAACGACAACACCTTTCACCATTAATTCGGATAATTCATACCAGAAAGCTAATTTGGTGTTAGCGCTGAGAACGCCGTAGGAACAGGAAATGGGGGTATTATTCTTAGCAACTAAATCGCGTATGCCCTGTAGCTGCTCTGCATGAGGCATCTGTTTGATTTGACCGAGCAGACCTTCGGCTAACTGTAAACGAGCTGTTCCTGTAGCAGCTGGCGTGATAGAACGTCCCATTTCAGTGTAAATGTACCAAAGTACTGCCAGTTTGTCATCTGTGCTGAGGCTTTTGAATACAGCCACGGTGGAAGTAACGGCATCACCGATTTGTATGCTGTCATTGAAAATTTTCAATAAGCGGCTTTGTGCTGAATCAGTAGTCAGTGTCATGATAGCACCACAGTCAATGAATAAGTGAGAGGCTTATATCAGTTTGAGTTGGTTTACCTCTCGATTACATTCTGCACACTTTCTTAATATTTGGCAAATAAAATTTACAAATGACCAGCCCTCCCTTGCAAGGCAGCTATGCTGAGGGCAGAGGGCAGAAGAAAAAATGTAATTTTTTATACTATTTTAAAACCTCTGACTTCTGTCAAAGCCGCCATAAATTGGGTCCAAGCCGCAAAGCTCGCTCTTGGGTTGCTTACCCCGGCAGACTTTGCCCCACCATACTGTAGGTTGGTGGTCTTCAATCAATGGGTGTATAAGCACCTATTATACTGTATTATACCTTTTACCCTCAGTATAGCTGCCCTCTGCCTTTCTTGTTGACAGAAGGAGAAAAATAGCTACAGCGAGACGGACTAGAAAGTATAGAATGAAAGAGCCGCATTGGAAAAAAAATAGATAAGATAAATGAATCGATCCCCAGGAACAAGTAGTAGCGAAATTAAGAAGAAAGCCCGAGAGTTGGGATTTCACTCAATTGGGATCGCTGCAGTGGAAGGGGTAGATGCAATGGCAAAAAGAATGCAAGTGTGGTTAACGCTGGGTTATCACGCTGATATGGAATGGATGGCAAAGCCTCAGCGTCAGAATATTCGCTTGTTGATGCCAGAAGTGCGATCGCTGATCTGTATGACTTTGAACTACTACACAAAAGAGCAGCGTCCCGAAAGTGAGGAATATGCCAAAATCGCTCGTTATGCCTGGGGGCGAGATTATCACAAAGTGATGCACAAAAAACTTAAAGCACTGACTACCTGGATACAAGGACTTGATGAAGGCATTCAAGCACGTTATTATTCAGACACCGGTCCGGTACAAGATAAAGTTTGGGCGCAGCAAGCCGGAATTGGTTGGATTGCCAAAAACGGTAATTTGATCACGCGGGAGTATGGATCTTGGATATTTTTGGGGGAAATTTTGACGAATTTGGATTTGGAGTATGATTATCCGCACGCAGAACACTGCGGTACTTGTACTCGTTGTATTGAGGCTTGTCCTACAAATGCTATTACACAACCATTTGTAGTAGATGCCAATCGCTGCATTGCCTATCATACGATTGAAAACCGGGATGAGGATTTGCCCTTGAGTGTGACACCGCATATGCAGGGTTGGGTTGCAGGTTGCGACATTTGCCAAGATGTTTGTCCCTGGAATCAGCGTTTTGCTCAAGAAACTGATATCGCAGAATTTAAACCTTACTCTGGGAATGTTGCACCTAAGCTGGTAGAATTAGCGGAAATCTCAAATGAAGAATGGAACCAAAGATTTCCGGCATCAGCGTTGCGGCGGATTAAGCCAAAAATGTTACGGCGGAATGCCCGTGCTAATCTTGACGCATTTAGGGCGAAAGAATGACTCAGAAAGCAATTATCTTTGATTTTGATGGCACAATTGCTGATACAGTAGATTCTCTTGTTGGTATCGCCAATCGTTTAGCTAAAGACTTTGGTTACATACCAATCACTCCAGAAGAACTTTCCTTACTGAAAAATTTAAGTTCTAGAGAAATTATTAAGTACTCAGGTATCTCTATTTTCAAGATACCCTTTCTGGTGAAAAAAGTAAAATCTGAACTAAAAAACAAAATCCACGAATTAAAACCAATACCAGAGATTCACGAAGCCTTGATAACACTCAAAAGTGAAGGAAACAGGCTGGGAATTGTTACTTCTAATTCTCAAGAAAATGTAACAGAATTTCTCAAGGTAAACGATTTAGAACATCTATTCGACTTTGTTTATTCAGGAATTACAATTTTCGGGAAAACAACAATAATTAACAATGTATTAAAGCAAAAGCAAATCAAACCTCAAGAAGCAATTTATGTCGGAGATGAAACTAGAGATGTTGAAGCAGCACAAAAAGCTAATATTAAAGTAGTTGCAGTGGCGTGGGGTTTCAACTCAAAACAAGTCTTAGCTAAACAAAATCCAGATTTTCTGATTGATAGACCAAGCGAACTTCTAGAAGTCGTAAAAAATGCTACATTCTAGATTTACTAGATCCCCGACAACTCTTACGAAGTCGGGGATCTGTGTCTACAACATCAGTAAACCCAACCGTACGCCAACAGTCACAGCCTCAGTGCGCGTGGAAACACTCAACTTTTGAAATATAGATGAGACATGAAATTTAACAGTATGCTCAGAAATGCTTAAGCGTTTGGCGATCGCCTTATTGCCCAGCCCAAAACCCAGCATCTGTAAAACTTCTATCTCCCTTGGCGTCAACGCTTGCACAGGGTTTGCCATCGCTTCTCGCAAACTTGACTCTTTTAGGGGAAGCAAAGACTCGACAACATCAGGGTGTAGCACTACCAATCCTGAAGCGACTGCTTCAACAGCAGCCAGAATCTCCAACTCTGTGCTTGCTTGAGTTAATATTCCTCGAACACCAGAATTAAGGTAAACCTCCAAATCAATGCTGTCGATGTCAGTAAAAACAATAACTGCCACAGATGCATCCTGAGACATATCTGTTAATTGGCGCAGAACATCAATCGGGTGGTAGTCTGAATCCCTGTGAGGAATTGAAACTAGCAGCACCACATCGGGTTGTAATTGCAGAACTTCTCCTGTCAGTGCATCTAAGTCTGATGCACTAGTAGTCAAGACAGTCAATTTAGGATTCGTCGTCAGCACAGCTGACAAACCCGCCCTGACTACTGGATTCGTTGCAATCACCAACACCCGAATCATACCGCCCCCGCTACTGTTTTACCAACTGGTAAAACAACATGACAAACTATTTGCTTACCACCCCGTAAAACTTGTAGTGGCAATACGTCGTTCCTGTCAGTAAGATTAAGATAGTTGTTGAGATCTAATGGTCCCTTAAATAACTGTCCCGACACTCCCACAAGCACATCACCAATTTGCACACCAGCAGATTCAGCAGCACTTCCAGAATTAACTGATAACACCAAAAATCCCAAAGTCCGTTTGTTTTCAGAATCTGGTGTCTCTACAACCACTGGTTGAACTGTAACACCCAGGTTTTGACGACGACGACTACGTAAAAAACTCTCTACCGCCTCGCTGGGTATTGCTACAGCCAAACCGTCAGCAATCATCGTATTAATACCGATGACTCGACCGAGACAGTCAGCAAGCGGACCACCAGAATTCCCAGGAAACAGCTGAATATCAGCCATGATAGCACGCGGATGATTGATATGAATAATACCAGTTGTGACAGTACCCTTGTCACTAAAAGGATTTCCCACTGCCAAAACCAACTCACCCACTCGCAAAGCTTTGGTATCTCTAATAGTTACTGTTGGTAAGTCAAGCGCAGCAATTTTCAAGGCGGCTAAATCTCGCTGTGGATCAAAGTGTGTCCGCACGGCATCAAAAACCTGTCCATTCCATTCGACAGTTACAGTATTGCTAGTTGCAACATGAGCATTAGTGATAATCAATCCGTCAGATGTCCAAATGACACCGGAACCGCTACCCGAACTACGAGTTTGTACTTGTACAGTGCTTTGGCGTAGTTGTTCTGCCACCGATGCTAGCTGAGTCGTGATGTTGATAAATGTAGTCATTTGTTTAGTTGCTACTTGGTTAATTGTTAGTTGTTGATTGTTCTACTAACCACCAACATCGGTTGGTTTTTCGCCGATCGCGATTGTTAACTCAATTAACGTCCCACCTCGAAGAATCTGCGCTTTGACATTTTTCCCAACGCGATCGCTGCTATTGAGAAGTGCTAACACATCAGCCGTATCGTTGACGAAAGTCCCATCAAAGGAAATTAACACATCCCCAAGTAACACACCTGCACTGTAGGCAGGGCCGTTTGCTTCAACATTAACCACAATCACCCCACCCGAAGAGGTTAAATTTAGTGAGGTTTTTAGGTTTTCTGGCAAGCGTACAGGCTGCATTCCCAAACCTAGATAACCCTTAGCAATACGTCCCTTCGCTAGCAGTTGATCAATCACCCGATTAACTGTCGTCTCTGGAATTGTCAAAGCGGTTCCACGCCGTCCCGATGTGTTCATTCCTACAACATTTCCTACGGCATCTACGAGGGGTCCACCTGCAAAGCCACGGTAAAGCGTAATATCTGGACGGATGAAGGAGTCAATATTACCACCACTCATGCTCCGCCAAGCACCACTGACAACACTAACAGCACCCATAACTGCTTTGATATCACCCTCGCCGCTTCTTGCTAGTCCCAGTACAAGATGACCAACTTTCAATGTTGTAGCGTCACCTATTTTCGCCACTGGAAGTTCAACGTTTTGTAGTTTAAAAACTGCTACATCTGTGCTAGCGTCACGACCCAAAATTGTCACTGGCACTATACGCCGATCCGGTAGAGTGACAGTAATTTCTTCGTAACGTTGCAGTAATTCATCAGAAGTAACGATTATACCATGACGCCAGTGAATACCACTAGAAGAAATTCGTCTGCCAATATTAACTGCAACAACAGTTTGTCCGGCTTGCTCTACAGTATCTGCTAAATTTTGCGACAAAGCCAGTAGGGTATTTGAGGACATAAAATTTCTCTAGTTATCGAGGGTTTACGATTAGATGAGAAAAAAATAATTCTCAACTCATCTCTAAAACCTATAATGCGGTTTGATCCTCACATATGACATCAGAAAAATGGGGAGAATCCACCCTAGAAAATTGTCTAGTATCGCTAAACGGAATTGAAAATGCTTATATTATTAACTCTTCGTACTACTTTAAGAAGAACGGAAATAAAGCACCAAAACTAACCAGCAGATAACCTTATAT
>JAQYWP010000652.1 GCA_029379285.1 Rhizonema sp. PD38 | reverse complement strand
TATAAAATGAACAATCAAACTATGAGAGAAAAAACGAGTAGGAAAAATAGATGATGATTAAGATCCAGGTAGAGTTTTGGACGGGACATCATTACCATCATCTGAATCTTCTGCATTTGCAGTTATATCCCTGCTTAACAATTCAGTTTGTGAGTTGATTTTGTTTCCGGTTCTTAGTGAGGAAATCTTTATTGAGTTTGCGAATATCTTTGAACCAAACTTAGTATCACTGCTCATGGGAAAGTACCGGATTGTTTGTAACTCTCTACAACTTGAGATACACTCCTGTAAATTGCCAATCCGGAAAATAAAAAAAAATAATGTAAATTTAGCTGTCAGCTATTAGCTATCAGCTAACATGATCTAAGAGAACTCGATTTGTGTTATCTACATCTACAAAATTCCTGTCATGCCTGAGTGAGAGGTAAAGCTACAGCCCAAGGGATACGCTTCCCCCGGCAGACTTTACGTAAGCATTAGTTTGGGGTAGATAAAGGAACCGTAGAAGATCTGAATGCTTTATGCAAAAGTAGAAAAACCTAAATTAGGTGGAATGTCCTGAATACGTCCAGGCCCTACGCCTCGCAAAGCTTCTCTCAGAGAAATATCGCCAGTGTACAAAGCACGACCAACGATCGCACCGGTGACACCTTGTGGTTCTAACGCTAACAAACTCAACAAATCGGTGACTGAACTGACTCCACCAGAAGCGATAACAGGAACGGAAACTGTCGCTACAAGCGAACGCAAAGCTTCCATATTAGGCCCAGAGAGAGTCCCATCACGTTGAATATCAGTGTAAATAATAGCTGCTGCCCCTAATTCCTGCATTTGTACAGCCAATTGAGTTGCTAAAACGGATGAGGTTTCCAACCAACCGCGAGTTGCCACTTGTCCGTTACGGGCATCAATGCCAATAATAATCTGCCCTGGAAATTCTTGGCAAAGTTGTTGTACGAGTTGGGGTTGTTCTACAGCAATAGTTCCCAGGATCGCCCACCGCACGCCTAAGTTAAATAGCTGTTGTACGCTTGCGTGATCGCGCAACCCCCCACCAACTTGAATTGGTACTGACACTACAGAGGCGATCGCCTCGATTGCCGCAAAGTTGACTATTTTACCCGTTTTCGCCCCATCCAAATCGACTACGTGCAGTCGGGTAGCACCCTGTTCCACCCACTGTTTGGCAACCTCAACCGGATTGTCATTAAAAACCTCAGCTTGCTGATAATCTCCTTGGTAAAGTCGTACACAACGACCGGATAGTAAATCAATTGCCGGAATAACTTCCATAAATAATCCTCTTAAACGTTAGGGAGTCGGTGTGTCAAGGGTTTAATTATAGATACTGGGTACATGCTTTTCTACATATCAAACCGACCTATACAGGAATGGTGAAGAAAAATTCCCTATTCCCTATTGGCTTTGATAACAGCTTGCCCAAAACCCAGCACAATCAATATATTAGAAATCGTCAAAAACGATTCTGCACCCCCATGCAGCCAATCGATATTTGCCAGTTGTTCACCATAATGCACTTGGGCATAGATCCCAGCAGGTATCGTTACGGCAACAAACACCAGAGTGCCATAAAATCCATATAGAGCTAAACGCGGCATTTGGGTGCTGCGGCTGATATACCACAAGAAACCTATGTAGGGAAATAATGAAAGAGCAAACAGCGTTCCTTTAGAAATCATGACTTTTGAGAGGAGTGGAGGAGTTAGGAGGCGCGTAGGGGCGGGTTTATTGCACAAAATCATGAAGCAAACACGACATTTTCTTAAACCCGCCCGTACAGAAGTTCAGAGAAATTATTGCTTCGATGCAATTTCTCTGTTGTCTGATTGTGATGGCTGTAGCGACTGATTGGAACGCCAAATCAACACTGCAGCCCACCAAAGCGTAAAATTACCCAATAAAGTCATGGTAGCTTGCAGTGTCACCAACCATTCTAAAGATTCCGCATTGTCGAAATAGTGCCAAGTACAGGCACACATGGCGCTGATCAAAGCTGGTAACATAGCGAAAGATAAGCCCCACCAAGCGCGATTACCAGTGGCTTCGCCATAATTCCAAATCAGCCAAATAGCGGCAATCCACTCTATAACGCTAGAGATATGAATAATCCAAGTGGGAATTGAAAGAGCGTGCATGAGAATTTTGTGTTAGGTGTCGTAGAAATGCAACAAAGCAGCGCGTTTGTCAAGGGGTGTTGTGTTAGGAATCAAGATTTCTCACTTTATTCACCACATCCTCATCAAAAATTGCTAATGTAAAATCCAAAATAGTAAAAAATATGCGGGCGTTGTTATCTGGATACTATGGTAAAGGAAATGGTGGGGACGAGGCTTTGTTGGCAACACTTCTACAAATGCTACCACCTCATGTCACACCTGTGGTTCTCTCTGGTAATCCAAAGGAAACCCGCGATCGCTACTCTGTAGAAGCGCATGATCGTATGGCTTTATTACCTGTACTTCAAGCTGTGCGTTCCTGTAATGCTTTTATTTGGGGTGGTGGAAGCTTAATCCAAGATGCGACTAGTGCCATCAGTCCATTATATTACGCCGGGTTAATGGCTTATTGTCAGAGAATGGGATTGAAAACTATTGCTTGGGCACAGGGAATTGGTCCTCTGAAACGTCCTGTCACTCAATGGTTAGCAAGGCAAACTTTTGGAAATTGTACGAAAGTTAGTGTACGCGATCGCGCTTCTGCGGGAATACTCACTGACTGGCAAATTCCTTATATCCAAGCTCCCGATCCAGTTTGGGCGTTAGAATCCAAGCCAGTACCTGGACTTTGGGATTTGCCTGCTCCTAGAGTTGCTGTAACATTGCGAACCCATCCCCTACTGACAGAAACACGTCTTGCCAATTTGACTCGCGCACTCGTTGATTTTCAAAAAGCCACACAGGCTTTTATTTTACTACTGCCTTTTCAAAAAAGCGAAGATTTAAGCATAGTCCAAGCAATTCAACCGCAACTTAAAGATGTCAGCAAGATCGTGTGCTTGGAAGAGCCGCAACTTTTAAAAGGAGTTTTTCGCGGTGTTGAGATGGCGATTGGGATGCGCTTGCACAGCTTGATTATGGCAGCTGCTGAAGGCTGTCGCTGTTTTGCTCTCAGTTATGATCCTAAAGTAAACCGATTGATGGAAGATTTGGACATGCCTGGGTGGGATTTGGCAACTTTACCAGATGACCCCAATTTTATCAGCACAACTTGGATCGAGCATTACGCGAATGGTGAGCCACTATTACCAGAAAAAATTCAATTTTTAGTAGATCGAGCGCTAATACATCGCGAGGTGTTAAGAGACGCGTTAGCTGAATAAAAAAATTACCAATGACCGCCGGAGATCCCAAAGCTCCTCACCTGAGCGTGGGAAACACTCCCAAACGTGCTGGCTCCACAACGTAGTGGCTCCCAATGTTTACGTATAATGAGACTTATGCGTTTATTCATCCCTCAAATAGACTTATAATTTTTACATTTAGCAGGGATTATCTCCAAAAAAACGAGCGCGTGTAACCAAAAACAGCAATTGGGACCCAACTCTAAAGCCCAGCAATTAAATCGCTCAAATCAATCTCTGTATCTTAGTTTCAGACAAATTGACTCAAAAATTATACGCGCAGCGTTGTTTTATGTCCGCCTGCTACGTAAACGCCAAGCAACGTCCTAACTAATATGGCTACGGCTATACCCCTCTTCTGTCACTCTCCGGGAGGGCAATCGCTAAAAGCCTCATGAGGCAATCAATACAAGCTATACTATTAGAAAAAAATAGGTTTTGTATTTGTTATTAAAAAATAATCGCGTGATCGCTTGCTATATAAAAGCTCTAGAATTCAGAAATGGCAAAAGTTTTCGCAGAGTGACAGAAGAGGGAGACAAGGTACGGAGGGGGGTGCGACCACGCACTGTTCATGCGTGGTCGGAGCTACTCTGCTTATTTCCATAAGAAAACTGTGTCTACAGAAAATTGTGTTTCTAGTGTTTGATGTCTTTAGCATTATTTGGAGCAATTTAGCCGCACTTTGTGCTGATTTTTCAGTCCACGATTTCGCACGCAACCATTCTATGGAGGAAAACTGAGATTCAATATTTAGCGCCTTTTGATAAGCAGCTGTTGCTTCTTGAGTTTGTCCTTTGTTATAGAATGCAATTCCTAATCCTGCCCAGCTCTCACTCTGTTTTGGATCTAATTTAACAGCAGATTGCCACTGTGTAATCGCCTTATCAAGCTGATTTAACTCATAATAAGCAAATCCTAAGTTGTTGTAAACTCTTGAATCGTCAGGGTTAATCTTAGTAGCCGCTTGCCAATCTATAATCGCCTTCTGATACTCACCTTGAACAAAGTAAATGAGGCCTCGCTCTATATATGCCTCTAATAAGCTGGGAGGTAACGGGTATACTTGGGCTGCTAGTGGGGCTATGAGTTCAATTCCTCTCGTTAACTCTAGAAGCGCACGTTTACGATCACTTCGGTATTAATTCCTTGGTTTATATGATTCTCCCCTTTTACAATCAAAAGTCGATGGGCAAGCATAAAACTCCGTTTTGCTTCTGTCTCTGGGTTAATGTTGAGGCTCGGAGCCAACTCCAGTGCTGCTTGAAACTTCGCAACTGCGTCCTTTAAATTCCCTTTTTGTGCCAGAGTTCTGCCATCATCTAATAGACTCTGAACTTTAAGGTACTTTGCTACTACCTCTGGATTGAGATCTAAGTTAGGAGCAGATGCTAATATTTTTTTGAACTGAGCAACTGCATCCTTAATATTACCTTTTTTTGCTAATTCCTTGCCTTCCTCAAATAAAATTGGGTTTGAAGCACGAAGGCTTTGAGTCCATATCTCCTCGTCAGTGACTGCACGCCAAAACTTAATCTTACGTCCGTCATCTTTCCAATATCCGCTAACTAAAGTTTTACCATCAGGGGAAAAACCTACGGATCTGACTATACCAAGATTAGCTTCCAAGGTGAGCAGTTCTTGACCTGTAAGTATATTCCAGAGTTTTACAGTTTCGTCAGCACTCCCAGTAACTAGGGTTTTACCATCGGGAGAAAACGCTATGGAAAGAACACTGTCAGTGTGTCCCTCAAAAGTTGTGATTACCTGGGCTTTCGCCATATCCCACAGCTTTACACGATTATCATCAGTTGCTAATGCCAAGAGCTTGCCATTAGGAGAAAAGGCCCAAGAGGTATAACGTTCTTTGCTTTTGAGTGCAAACTCTTCCTTTCCTGTGGAAGCATTCCAAAGTTTTATACCCTTCAAACCTCTAGTAATTAAAATTTCACCATTAGGAGAAAATTCTACATAATTTACACAGGGTAAGCTCATCTAATTTTGTATAATCCGAACTTGACAAATCAAAGAAGATA
>JAQYWP010000651.1 GCA_029379285.1 Rhizonema sp. PD38 | reverse complement strand
TACATACATCAGAGTCTTACCAAGATGATTTTGACCTGTTTTATCTGCACCACAACCCCAAAAGCAATCGTTTGGTGAGTCTTCCACAAGAATTTCATTGCCTGTGCCGAGAAGAACTTCTCTAATATCAGTATGAGTCAAAAACTTTTTCAGCACAGCTTCTCGCATTACCTGAACTTTAACCACTTCCCAGTCTAAACGAACTTGACGAGTGCGATCGCGTCCTAACGCGGCTGCTAATTCTGGCGTTTCGGCAGCATGGATGAGGGGTATAATAACAGCATCCTTTGTACCTTCAAACTTTTGTGCTTGATAATAATGCTCAACTGTTAACCAGTGAAGACCCCTAATTTTGATATCGTGCAGAGAAAAGTTGGAAAAACAGCCATAAGGTTGCCAAACTTTGTAAAAGTAGATAGTCATTGGGAAAATACTCTTTTATCATCAACTTCTATAATCACCGTAGATTCTAGCAAGAAGTCAAAAATGGTAAGAAAATCAACCTAACTCCAGTATCCTTTGAAACTTCATCACTCTGAACGGAGTTCTATCATAAGAAAAAGTTAGAAGTCGAAACGAACCTAGCACACGGGGCGCGGAAACAAAGCTACAATTAGCAATTCCTCAACAGCAGGTAACTTAAGCTTTTTTAATTTTTAATTTTGCGTCCCTTTGAAGTTCTTCCCGTTGGGCAAAGCCCTTTAAGAAGGGTAGAGTAGCTGTACTAGCTTAAAGTCAGGAGTTTCAAAAAGGCATAGAAAACATTTTTGAGGTTGAGAATGGAAACAAAGAACGAGACAAGCAACCAAAATGCACCGCTCATTACTGCTGGGATTTTCCTTGGTGTCGGTCTTGGAGGATTTTTTGATGGTATTGTACTGCACCAAATACTCCAATGGCATCACATGTTAAGCAGCATTCGACCTTTAACCACTCGTTACAATATCAATCTAAACACGATTTGGGACGGATTGTTTCATGCCTTCGACTGGGTTGTGACTGTTACAGGTGTGATATTGCTGTGGCGTGCAGGAAGATCTGATCGCATTTCTTGGTCATCCAACATCTACTTCGGCTCAATAATAATCGGTTTTGGGTTATTCAACTTGGTAGAAGGAGTGATCGATCACCACATTCTCGGTATCCATCATGTCAAACCAGGACCAAATCAGCTTTATTGGGATTTGGGATTTCTGGCTTGGGGTGCGCTTTTTGTTATAGTTGGCTGGAGCATGGTACAAAGTAAACAGTTAGGAGTTAAGAGTTAGAAGTAGGGGCAGGTTTTACCTATCAATATTAAATAGGTAGATTATCGGATAAAACCTGCCCGTACAGGAGTTATCATTCCCCATCCTCCCTTTTCTCGCCTATGTCTACAGATTCTTTTGAAAAAACAAACTGGGGCTGGCAGTTTTCTCAGTTTCAACAACAAGTGGGAGAATGGCTGGAATACCAATTTTCCCGCTTTAATTTAAATTTGCCAAGTTTGCCAAAATGGTCAATAAGTCCTTGGGTAGAGAAATCGCTGAAGTTACTTTTTTGGATTATCCTTGGCTTATTCTTGGCATGGGTTGTTTGGCTACTGTGGCGAAAATTCAGTCCTTATTTAAATTTAATGCTGAGGAATCGTCGTGCAACTCCTAGTGTAAAAATTGCTGAAAGCGAGTTGTCGGTAGGACATTGGATCGCGCGATCGCAAGAATTTTCTCGTCAGGGTAACTACCGTGATGCTTGTCGCTGTCTTTACTTAGCAATGCTACAGTACTTGCATGAAAAATCTCTTCTTCCTCACAAACTCAGCCGCACTGATAGAGAATACCTGCAATTATTGCAATTGTCTGTGACTTCGATGCAACCTTATGAGACTTTGATCTCAACTCACGAGCAAATATGTTTCACTGATACCGAAGTAAATCGTGAAAATTACGAACAGTGTCAGCAGGCATATCGAGAGATAGCTGATGGATAAGCGGGACATAAAGTAAGGGAACTCAGCCGGAGTCCTCTACTTTTAAACCGCCAAGAAAATAGGTAATTTTACGTTTTAAATAGGACTGCTATTGCTAATTGCTAGATGTCCTCTTACCATGAGCTATTAGCTATTAGCTATTAACCATGAAACGATCAAATCGGCTTGCTTGGCTTGGGGCGATCGCTTTGGGAGTTATGATTATACTTACCTTATTTGCGGGACCAACAAGCAGCAAAATTAATAGTGGTTCCACTTATAGCCATGCTCCAGATGGCTATGGTGCTTGGTATAGTTTTATGCAAGAGCAAAAAGCTTCCATTCAACGCTGGCAAAAGCCTTTTAACAATTTAAACTTAGAAAAACGCCCGATTGTTCTGATACAAGTTACAAGTCGCCTGAGAAAATCTACTCTAGACAGTGAAGAGCAAGGATGGGTAAAAGCTGGCAATATATTAGTTCTTTTGGGTGTACAAGAGCGAGTCAGTGCAGCTAACTTTAGTACCCAGGAAAAATCTCCAACAGGAGATGTTAAAATTGATACGAAAAGGCGGTTTGTCGGGAAGGGAGAGGTTTCTTTAGGCGATCGCTTTGGTGCTGTGGTTTGGGAACAACAGTACGGTAAAGGCAAAGTTATTTTTTCGACAACTCCTTACTTAGCTGCTAATGCCTATCAAGATAGTTTAAGTAATTTCCAGTATTTATCAAGTTTATTTAGAAAAAAAGATTACTTAATACTGGTAGATGAGTATATTCATGGCTACAAAGATCCCAGTGTAAGAAAGAGCGAAGGTAAAGGTGATTTATTCGATTATCTTGCTCAAACTCCTTTGTTTCCGGCATTGCTGCAAGCAGGCGTGTTACTATTAGTGCTGATTTGGGGAGAGAATTGCCGCTTTGGTAAACCAGTAGCTTTAGATACTACCCCAATCATTGAGAACAGCGAAGCTTACATCCAAGCATTGGCAGGAGTGCTTCAAAAAGCAGAATCCAGCGACTTTGTTATAGAAGTAGTGGGTAAAGAAGAAAAACGACAACTCCAAAAGGCCTTGGGGTTTGGGCAAGAACTACTTGATGATCAAACTTTAATCAATGCTTGGGAACAGCAAAAAGGCGATCGCCCCTCAGAACTAAAAGCAGCGTTAAAGATACAATCACAAAAACGCCGCTTAAATGAAAAAGACTTGATAAACTGGTTGCGTAAATGGCAAAATGTCCGCCTTCATTAAGGAGATTTCCTTGTTTTCCCCCCTCCCTATGTAACTTATGAGTAACAATAATCCGATATTAACTCGCCTTGGTGAAGCTCTGTCTGTGATCGTTGTTGGGCAATCAACCCTTATACAGCAAGTTTTGGTAGCATTGCTAGCGAGTGGACACATTATTTTAGAAGGAGTGCCGGGAACTGGGAAAACACTGTTAGCGAAAGTTCTGGCGCAGTCACTTAATGCATCGTTTCGCCGGATTCAACTCACGCCTGATGTTTTGCCTGCAGATATTACTGGTACAAATATTTTTGACTTAAATAACCGTAATTTTACATTGAAAAAAGGACCGATATTTACTGAAATTCTGCTAGCAGACGAAATTAACCGAACACCTCCCAAAACGCAAGCAGCTTTGCTGGAAGCAATGGAAGAGACACAGGTGACGCTGGATGGTGAAAGTTTACCTTTACCAGAGTTATTTTGGGTGATTGCAACGCAAAACCCCTTAGAATTTGAGGGGACTTATCCGTTACCAGAGGCGCAATTAGATAGATTTTTATTCAAACTTGTTGTAGATTATCCCGATCAAGATGCTGAAAAGCAAATGTTACTCAATCGTCAAGCGGGTTTTGCGGCGAGACGCTTGGATATTGAGAGCTTGCCGCCAGTCGTCACGGTAGCAGAAATTTTAGCCGCAAGGCAAGCAGTCAAAGAAGTCAAAGTTTCCTCCGCCCTCATTGACTATCTTATCGGATTAGTCAGAGTCTCGCGGCAATATCCCGACTTAGCTTTAGGTGCATCTCCTCGTGCTACTGGGTTATGGTTGCAGACATCTCAAGCGACAGCCTACTTAGCTGGACGGAATTTTGTCACCCCTGATGATATCAAAGCAGTGGCATCACCTTTACTTCGTCATCGCTTGATTTTGAAGCCAGAAGCGATGCTTGATGGTTTGCAAATTGAGAACGTCATTGCGTCAATACTGAATAAAGTACCAGTACCGAGGTAGTTAGGGCGAGGGTTAGGTGGTACCCAGTTATCCAAGCTATTTATTAGATTTTGATAGATGTTGTAAAATGCAAAAACCTAAACAGCAACAGTCAGTTGATAAATATAGGTTTTCAAATGCAAAATGATATCGTGTCTTTATTTTCGGGTTGCGGCGGACTAGACTTAGGTTTCTCTAAGGCAGGTTTTGACGTCGTATGGGCTAATGAATTTGATAAGGCTATCTGGGAGACATACGAAAAAAATCACTCACATAAGGTTTTTGACAGAAGAAGTATTAGAGACATTCCCTCTAAAGATATTCCAGATTGCATCGGAATTATTGGTGGACCTCCTTGTCAAAGCTGGAGTGAGGCTGGCACTCAGAAAGGACTGGGGGACGAACGCGGTCAGCTTTTCTGGGAGTATGTCCGCATCCTCAAGGATAAACAACCCTCTTTCTTTCTAGCCGAGAATGTTTCTGGAATGCTTCACAAAAAGCATAACATAGCTTTACATAATATCACTGCGGCTTTTGAAGAGGCGGGCTATGTAGTAGCTTACAGACTGCTTGATGCAAAAAATTACAATGTTCCACAAGAAAGAAAGCGAATCATCTTTGTTGGCTTTCATGTTAGATTGGGAAAAAGGTTTCATTTTGATGCAGTAAAACTTTCAACAGACAGATACATACTGAGACAAGCTATTGGAGATTTACAGGGGCTTGAGTTATCCGCCATTGGTAGAAGCAAAACAAATGGTAAAGATTGCCCTGTACCAAATCATGAATATATGCAAGGCGGTTTTTCTAGTATTTATATGTCTAGAAATCGAGTTCGTTCATGGAATGAGCCATCATTTACAATACAGGCGAGTGGTCGCCATGCTCCTATACACCCGCAAGCAAATCGGATGATTCACATTGGTAAGGACAAGTGGATTTTTGATCCAGAGTCTCACTATCCGTATAGAAGACTAACTGTTCGCGAATGCGCCAGAATCCAAACATTTCCCGATGATTTTATTTTCTACTATCAAGATTTATCTGATGCATACAAAATGATAGGAAATGCTGTCCCAGTTAATTTTGCTTATGAGATAGCACAATCTATCAGGCATGAATTAAGTAAAAGCCTACCAGTAGTCACTTTGATGAGGGAGCAATGCGATTTTGTGGGATGAACCCCAACTGGGTGCGATCGCCTCAAGAATATACTTACAAATTAAGTAATATTTTTTGCTATAG
>JAQYWP010000650.1 GCA_029379285.1 Rhizonema sp. PD38 | reverse complement strand
GTAAAAAACCTACCCTTATGAGCCCCCCCCCAAAAAAAAACTACGTAATATCATGTAATTTTAAGTGGTTTAAACTGCTTTTCAATACGTAACTGTTTGGATGATTCTAATGTCACGCTTTTGTAGTCTTTATTTGTTGTTTACGGATTTATTCGGCTTTGTGCAAGATCGTAACCGTTCAGGGGGTAGGAGTGTGATCGCGCTTCATTTCAAAATACTGAGATGGATTTTGAACCAGATGGATGAGCAGGTAACTGGTATGGTATTCATAGGATATTCGTTCCCAACAATGGCGATCGCGAAAAATAGTAACCAGGAATAGTAAGCTGACAGACATGGAGAAACAGCGGTCAGTAGTTACTACCCTTAAGTCTCAACAGCGCAATGTTCTCAAGTTTATAACACACACAGGCTATAGTTGCTGCTCGTGTTGGTCAATGTCCTCCTCCCTTGGTTCCTGAAGTTGCTATTACAAAGAAAGGCAGAGGGCAGGAGGCAGCTATGCTGAAGGCATTCTGCTTCCAGTCCTCTTAAAAAACTTTAGTTCTGGGTTTAAAGCCCAGTTTGAAAAAAGATGTTTTAAGGGGACGCATAGCGCGAGAAAAACGGCGTCCAAGTTTCAATCCCACACTTTTAAGTGTGGGATCATAGCTGCCCTCTGCCCTCAGCATAGCTGCCTTCTGAATACTTGTTCTGAAGAAGACCTACCGACTGTGGCTTAACCCGAAGGTCAATGATCGCAGAGCGCTTGTTAATCTTCGTCCATTTGAATAGTTTACTATCTCAATCTTTTCAAATATCAACAAAGTAAACTGAAAACTTTCTGGGCTTTTCGCAGTATTGCCTCCACTACACGATGATCATTTTTAAATTGATTTCTACTTAAAGACATATTGACAAAAATCACTCTTTTTTAGCCTATTATTAATAATGCTTTTATCCTTCTTATTCACGTGAGTGATCGCAGGACTCTCGTTATGCTTCGATTGTCTGTTATTGCCATTCCTGAAATTCATCATGAGTATTACGGAGTAAGGTATTTATTTGAGTGCGACGGGTTTCAAAGTTGGCAGCAATAGAAATGAGTACGATCCCAACAAGTAAGCCGACAACCCATTTTAAAAATGGATAGTGCAAGCTGAAAATCACTAGTTGATAGATACTCGTGATCACAAAAGCGGCTGTACCGACGTAGAGAAAAGCCCGCACTCGCAAAGCCAATCCAGCAAAAATGGCGATAAGACTGAAGATTCCTGGTATTATTGCTGTGTCTTGATGCCACATAATTGCCCATCCACAAATAATACTGCTACCCAACAGTCGTAAGTAGTGACGATGGACTTTAGAATCTGGAAGCCGCAGATGAGGATCGATTTGGGCAATATAGAGTAGTGATAATCCTCCCAATGTGACATACCACAAAGTATCCGTGAGATGTAAGTCCCAAAACCAGCGAGACAGCGCCCAATCCATCAACGCCACACTGATATACGTAAAACGAATGTTTGATTGCATCTTGGCAAGAAAGAAGTAAAACCCGGCGGCGATCGCCAACGTCACTGGATATACCCGCAGTCTGGTTTCCCCTAAAATGATCAATGGCACGATGTATGCAGCCCTCTGCCAAGGTTTTTTCGACCAGCCCCAATACTCCCATGGTAATATGTGCAGAAAATAAGCCACCATACAGGCGATCGCTGCATTCCAAGGAACCAAAGGTCCAGTAAATAAACGTCCGATTGCTGTATCGCGCCAATAGATTAGCAAACCCGGAACTTCTAATAACCCCAGATACACCCAAATTTCATCTGTTGTCACAAATCCTCTTTCCGAAGCGGGTTGGAAGGATCGTCCTTGAAAGATGGCGTAGCGAATCAAAAATATACCTGTTGCCAACCCGACATAACGGTTGAGGGCGATGGGTGCAGTCATCGCAACTATAAATAAGCAGCTACTACCAGCCCAATGAAGATGAGCGATCGCTTTCAGTTCTTGAGAGGTGAGGCGTAAATAATCGCTTAACCAAGGTGACAAGATACGGTAGGCGTATATAATCCCTGTTCCCAACGCTGCCATCGCAATTAGTCCATCTCCCCAAGCGCCTCCTGAAGTTTGTGACATCTGATAAAACAACAGTTCATAGGCAGAGATGGATATGCCAGCGATGCCCAAGTAAAGTAGAGGTTTTAATTCTTGCTGGCGTCTTCCCACACCGATGGCAATCAACGTCACACCCAGAGAGCATAAACCTGTCCACGCGGTGAAAGTATTCCAGCGCAGCAGTACGCTCAATGCACCATAAATAAGTGGTAAGATGTGGAAACTACTAAGATTTCTTTCTGTTCTATGTTGCCGTTGCCACCAATCACTTAAAAGCTGAGTTATTAAACCCAAGGCAATGTTAGCGATTGCAATCTTAATCAGAGAACGTTCCCCAAATCCTAACACCTCAACTACCAACAACTCCAAACACCAACCGATACCATAAAACGCCAAATTCGTTGGTTCTCGCCAACTGCGAGCGGTAATTGCAACTAATGTGATGATGGCTGAGGTTAAGTATAAAAATCCAGGAGTCACAATCCGTTGGTAAACCAGAAGCGAGTGTAGAGTTAGAATCACCAATTCTAAACCACACAATGCGATCGCCCACTTATCATTGACATCCGCAAAGAGAACTGCTAATTCTTGAGTTTGAAGAATCAGCACTTTGCGAATCAACCACAAACTGAAGATAGCGATCGCTCCTACGATAAACCAACCCTCAGTTGACAGGTGCCGAAAACCCAGCGCCACGACGAAACTCAACCCGAAGCTTACCGTAATTCCCGCAGATATTTTATTGCGTAAATAACTTGTATTGACAAACATCAAAACAGTACTCACACCTAAACCGATTAATCTAAATTCTTTGAACGGTAAGGTAAGGAACTGAACAGCTAATAAAGCCAAAAGGCTGTAAAAAATGCTACCTCTTCGCACCTCCCTCTCGTCTCTTGGTGCCGTAAGGCTGCCAATACCCGTGAGAGTTAAAGGGGTAATCAACCAAATAAATCCCCAATTGTAAGTATTGACAATAATGCTATTCCATGATGTAAAAACATTTTCCCATAATAGTAAGTAACTTGTGACGGCTAATCCCAAACCAATATGCCATGCACTACGTCGCCAAATTCCATTACCAACACTTAATAGCCACTCAGCCACCATCAACGCTAATAAAACACATGCCCAAACTTCCAGACGAAGACTTGGTAATAGCCAATCAATTGTAGAGCAAAGCGTCCCTACTCCCGTAATGTGCGTTAAGTAAATGAGGGGTTTACCTTGTTCCCTGCTTCTCTCATTAGTGCGTCTTCGGTAAACGACTGCAAGAGTGATTGTGGAAAAGAGTAGATTCAGAGATCGTAAAATGGGATTTACAAAAGAGATCGTTGTTAAGAAGCTTCCGCTCAATAGCGTGAGGATATCGCTAAAACGAGCTAAATCTGTCCTTTGGAGGCGATAAATCCGCTCCGTAAGCGCTACCATGAAAATTAAGTACGGAAAGAGAGCGACACTGAGTAACGCCTAAGGAGTATGTTGAGAATGGGTGAGCTTTGTTCCAACAGCGATCGCCCATTCTTGTAAGCCGACAGGTACTAACCGCCAACCCAGCCAAACCATCTGTAGGCTAATAGCGAAAATTGCCAAGAGTGAAGTATGAGTAACATATTCCTGTAAGCGACGGCTGAAAAACCACAAACTCAAGCCACTCACAGCAATTGCCTGCCAAGGTGAGGGTTCTACCGAAACAAGCCAACCGATGAAGAGTAAGATTCCGCCAAGAACTTCCCAGGGTAATTGAGGAGTAGAATTGCTTTCAAGTCTTCCAAGCCTCCTTCCAGATTGTGCTAACCAAGTCACAAGCCAACCGCAAATGCCGATCGCTAATCCCAACTGAGTGATATCAATGCGGACAACAAAAATTGCCCGTACTAATACTACTGCTAAACCATAAACGACAACTAAGGCGGGTAAAGTAATACCAAGCCCAACACGCCTATCGTCGGCATTTCTGAAAGGAATTCGGGAATGATGGCGATGAACGGTAATTAGGGTTGTGCCTACTGTCGCCAAATAAACAGCAATTAAGGGAAATCCAGGGAGTTTCCAACCCCAGTGTAAGTACGACAGCCCTAAAATGTTGATTAAAGGCAATTTCCCCAGTGGCGAATTAGTGACAAACAGCCGATTCTGGCAGAGTAAAATTGTGATGGCGGTGAGAGTTGGGCAGGCGATCGCAATTGCAATCCAGTCGTAAGGATTCTTCCACAAAGAGAAGCTATCCATTGCCCAAAAGTTAACAGGCATTAACAAAAGGGTGACAATCAACAATGTTTGAGCCGTTAATCTTAAATTAGGCTGTTTGCCTGCCCAGAAACTCAACCCCCAGAAACTCAAAGTATAAGCAAACAAAACCCCATACTGTCCAAAAGCAGGAAACCTTTGCCATTGAGTGGCAGCAAGTACCCCAGAAGATACCACAACCAAGAATACTCCTAAAAACAGCAGCCACCGGACACTCAATTCTGCCTGCAATGACTCCAATATTCTGGCAATTAAGTTGGGCGAGCGCATCTTTTGTGGCGGATTTCTGTCTACCGCTAAAGCTGCAACGGGGTTGGAAGTTGCAGATGCGATCTCTGATTCTGGTTGAGTGATTGGTTGTAATACCAACTGACAAACAAGGGACTGTTGACATATTTGTCTGACTTGGGCATCTGATATTAAACCCAACCGTAGCCATGTTTCTAGTCCCTCTAATAACTGGGGATGGGAAGATGGCAGCCTGAGTTCAATCTTGAGCGATCGTTCTATGGGTGAAGACATAAGCCACACAAGAAAGGCTTGTTAATTCAATCATCGTTTTGATTCCAGTTCTTTTAATTTTAACTGTGCCACTTGTTTTGCTGGTGGATCTGTCTGACTAAGTAGATCGGTGGAAATAAACAAAACTATGTTAAGAAATGTAAAAACGTCTCAAACTCTTACTAATGACTAAGAGGATGTTTGAAAAGTTGGCAGCTGCGTAAAAAAAGCTCTCACGACTAATCACTGTTAATATGTACATACAGCGCCATTGAGAGTCATGAGTAAAGTTTACCTCAGTAACCTCACCAACTAAAATTCATGGCGGAGGTAGCTTAGCGGTTGGAGCGTCAGGTGCTACAGGTGAGGTGAGTAAGTAAGGAAAGCATCCCAAATGTATAAATTTATTTTGTCGTGTAGTGCGAGCTTTCCTGCTCGCTTTGGTTATAAAGTAGAAAGCATCTTGCTCCCACAACCATCTTTTTTACAAAATTGGGATACTCCCTAAAGTAAGTGATTTTTATAGCAAAAAAGATGTGTGAATTATAGTAGGAAAATTC
>JAQYWP010000649.1 GCA_029379285.1 Rhizonema sp. PD38 | reverse complement strand
GGCGTGCTGCAATGGATGATGACTATATGCTCACCCTGTTGGCAGCTGCACTAGCCGACCCCACTCAGGAGACGTAACCTAGCTGTCAATAGCGTTTGAGATGCGCTTACCCTGCCACCTCTACTACAATCAACTGAGCAGTCTGCCATCAGAAATTGGCTCACTCACCAACTTGCAAACCCTTGACATCAGCAGCAACAAACTGAGCAGTCTGCCATCAGAAATTAGGCTTTTACCAAAGCTGGAAAAACTCGATTTACGTGGGAACCCAGTACCGATTCCGCCTGAGATTTTGGGTTCAAAAAACTTAAATGAAAAGCCGGGTGATGTGAAGGAAATTCTTGATTTCTATTTCCGGGTACAAGATCCATCGGAAACTGAACTTTTTTATGAAGCCAAATTTTTAATTATTGGTGAAGGGGGAGCTGGTAAAACTTCTTTAGCCAAGAAGATTGAAAAGGAAAGCTATAAACTTCAGTCAGATGAAAAATCAACTCAAGGCATTGATGTGATTCAGTGGCATTTCACACAACCTAATGGCAAAAAATTTCGCGTCAATATTTGGGATTTTGGCGGGCAAGAAATTTACCACCAAACCCACCAGTTTTTCCTCACTAAGCGTTCTCTGTATGCTTTAGTCGCTGATACTCGCACAGAAAACACCGACTTTTACTCGTGGCTCAAGGTTGCCGAACTTTTAAGCGACAGTAGCCCTGTTCTAATTATTAAAAATGAAAAACAAGACCGTCAATGCGAGGTTAACGATCGCTCCCTACGTGCAGAATTCCTTAACCTCAAAGAAATCCTCCCAACTAACTTAGATACTAATCGTGGTTTAGACAAAATCAAAGAAAATATTTAACTATATATTAGCACACTTTCCCATGTTGGTCAACCTTTGCCCAAAATCTGGGTAAGAGTTCGTTTGGCTTTAGAAAATGATTCCCGCAACTACATCAGTCAGTCAGAATACGAGCAACTTTGCCGAGAGAATAAATTAAGCGATCGCCAAGACATGTTGTTCTTAAGTCGTTATCTGCACGATTTAGGAGTTTGCCTGCACTTTCAAGACGATGCGATACTGAAACACTACGTCATCCTCAAACCGGAATGGGGTACAACTGCCGTCTACAAAGTTTTAGACAACCAAACCGTTAGGAAAAATCTGGGATGTTTTTCTCAGGAGAATCTTGTTGAAATTTGGTTTGACAGCAAGTACGCCCAGATGCGAGATGAGTTACTCCAACTGATGATGCGCTTCAAACTTTGCTACCCAATTCCCAATCGTCCTCATCACTATATTGCACCACAACTACTTGATGTCAACCAACCCGACTACACTTGGGACAATAAGAATAACCTCATTTTACGCTACAAATACGAATTCATGCCCAAAGGTATTCTCACCCGCTTCATTGTTGAGACACACCCTTGGATTGAACAACAGAACCTCGTTTGGAGAAGTGGTGTTCTTCTCAGCGCATATGAAACTCGTGCCGAAGTCATTGAACACTACAATCAAAGGGAAATCAAAATCCGTGTAGCCGGAAACCGAAAGAAAGAATTGCTCACAGTCGTCACTCACGAACTAGAAAAAATTCATCAGTCTTTTGAACGCTTGCAGTATGACACACTAGTCCCTTGTAACTGCACTGAGTGTGAAGGAAGTTCGACGCCGCATACTTATACTCTAAAAAAACTGCGTAAGTACTTAAATGCTGGTGAATATCAAGTTAAGTGCGATGAAAGCTTTAAAATGGTCGATGTGCGGAGGCTCATTGACGATGTTAATTTACCACCGCTTGGGGAAAATCGAAAACTTAACCACCAATCCACACTGTTACAACAAGAACTGAAGCTTGATAGAGATGAATCTTTATCCTCAGTTGTAGATCAGCATACCATGAATTACCAAGATTTTCAAGTATTGGTGACAGAAGACAGAAAAATTCGTGTCTCTTCTGAACAAGGGGAAGAACAGGACGATTTGCGGTTGGAGATGAGTAAAATTAACTTGGCATTGAAACTAATAGAGCGGGGAGGAACAGATAAAGATTTACTCAAAACATTAGGCGGCGATCTTTACCAAGCGCTTTTCCCCAATAACATTAACGGTCAATTACGAGCTACAATGGCAGGCGCAGAAGCTAGTGATTATAATGTGCGCCTGCGCCTAGTGTTTGAATCTCCTGAGTTAGCTGCTCTACCGTGGGAATTTCTCTACGACGAACGAACTAATACTTTCCTAGGAAACAACACCCAAACTGTACTCTCGCGTTATATTGACATTCCCCTAAAAAAGCGCGAACTTAAAGCTCGTAACTCACCACTTTCTATCCTGTTAGTTATCTCTAGTCCAACTAATTTACCACAATTGGATGTTGCCGGAGAAGAACGCCTGCTTCGCTCTGCACTAGCAAAACATGTAGAAGCAGGTACAATTCAATTAGATGTGCTACCTGAACCCACAAGGAGCAACATTAACCAGAAGCTACGCAAAAAGCCTTACAATATCTTCCACTTTATTGGTCATGGTATCTTTGAGAACAATAAAGGTTATATTTCTCTCGTAGACGATAACGGCGAAGAGAAACGATTGGATGATGAAAGCTTTGCCAACTTCTTCTTAGGTAACAGCAATTTAGGATTAGCTGTGCTAAATTCCTGTCAAGGTGCAACGGTATCCAATTCGCAAGCCTTTGCTGGTATAGCATCTAACTTAGTCCGTCGAGGAATACCCGCAGTAGTCGCTATGCAATACTCCATCAAAGATACTACTGCCAAACTGTTCGCCGATGAATTTTACCGTACTCTAGCACTAGGTTGGCCAGTTGACGCAGCCATCCAAACAACCCGCAATGCCATTTCTCAGGAAGTTGGATTGGAGGAACGCGACTTTGCCACACCTGTGCTTTATATGCGGGCTAAGGATGGAATCATTATGAGTGGGTTGTAGTAAAAAATGTAAGAAGGCAGGCAAGCGAGGGCAGAGGGCAGCTATGTATCCCCATAAATAAATGCGCGTTCTATTTAATAAGGACGTAGTATTCTTCGCAGACTCATGCTGAAGAATTTCATCAAGCAGTTTCATCTCCTGCATCGACTTAACCGCCTGCTGTTGTCTTTCCACTTTCTGCTGAGCGCTCTTGAGTGCCTGTCCCCATCCTTACCAATGCAACCAGCAGGCTGAAGCTGTGCCACCAAGTTTTCCGCAAACCGAAATCGCCTAGCCACCCGCTTAACTTCAGATTGATCCACTGGTAACACGACTTTAGTCGAACTATTAGCGATGCCTTTGGCAACGGCTTAAGCCGTATCGCCTCATCAGATATTTCCGCATCCCGTTGCGAAGCGAGAACCGCACATAAACCGTACTTACGCCCATATCCCAAGGTAAGTTTTATACTCCGAGAATCTTTAATCTCCTTAGCCTCGTCTATAAAGATAAAGCTCCTGGGAATTTTCCCCTCAATTTCACCAAGTGTACGATGAGAGTCGAGGAGTTGTTTAACCAACTGGAGTTTAGGTTTACTTATCATATCTTTTTTCCAGAAAATCTGAAAAAATGTATTCCAAAATACGGTTAATTAGACAAGATTCTAAGTTTCAATCTGTTTTTCAAGGCGAGCGCCAAAGTTTTCGGTCTGCTGAATTTTGATTGTCACAGCAATATTACAATTTTATTGATTCAGAAATATAGTACAAGGAGACAGAACATGCGTGCAACAGGAAATTACCGGGCTCGCGCTGATGTCGGCATAGCAGTGCTACAAAACTTCTATAACAGTTCTACCGGACTTTGGGATACGACTGGTTGGTGGAACGGTGCCAACGCTTTAGTGACAACAATTGACCATGCTGTCCGCACCAACACGAAAATATACCTTGGCAATATCTCAAACACATTTGATAAGCACAAGCAAAGCAACTTCCTCAACAACTTCTACGATGATGAAGGCTGGTGGGCGCTTGCTTGGATCAAGGCGTATGATTTAACTGGCGAGTCCCGCTATCTGGATATGGCCAAGATCATCTTCAACGATATGAAGGGGGGATGGGACTCAACCTGTGGCGGCGGTATCTGGTGGAACAAGGAACGGAAATACAAAAACGCCATCACCAACGAATTATTCTTATCAATCGCTGCTCAACTGCATCTACGGACGCCCGACGACAGTGCTTCAAAGAGCTACCTGGATTGGGCGCAAAAGGAATGGAATTGGTTCAAGAACAGCGGCATGATCAATGCCCAAAACTTGATTAACGACGGACTCACTCAAGATTGTCAGAATAACGGTGATGTCACCTGGACTTACAACCAAGGTGTAATTCTAGGCGGTTTGGTCGATTTGTATAAAAGCACGAATGACTCCTCCAAGCTCACCCAAGCGCAGGCGATCGCCGATGCCGCTATTGGCACGCTCGCTCCCAACGGGATTCTGCGAGAGCCGTGCGAACCCAACTGTGGAGGTGATGGTCCACAGTTCAAAGGTATCTTTATCCGCAATCTATACTACCTTTACCAAACCACAAACAAACAGACATACGCAGATTTCATCACCTTGAACGCAGACTCGATTTGGTTGCACAACCGAAATCCTGCCAATCAGCTTGGGCTCTCTTGGGCAGGGGCATTCGATAGCGCCGATGCCGCACGGCAATCCTCTGCGATGGACGCCATTAACGCAGCTATTTCCTTCAGTACGACGGGGACAACCTATCAAGCTGAAAACGTTACGCTGCACAGTCTGTCAACCGAAACTATCTATAATGGGTATCACGGTACAGGTTATCTGGCAGGTTGGACACGTGATGGCCAGTGGGTTGACTTCCAGGTCAACGTTGAGTCCGGTGGCATGTATGACCTTGTCCTTCGCTATGCAGCAGCAGGTGGCAACGCCTCACGCTATATTTACGTGAATGGAAATGGCGTAGTCAACAATCAATTATTTCCTGGGACTGATAGCTGGAGTAGTTGGAACACTGTTACGGTCTACGCCGTGCCGCTTAATGCCGGTAGCAACACCGTATCCGTGATCTTCAACAGTTCTTTGGGCAGCAGCAACTGGCTGAACCTTGATGAGATGACTGTCCAGTAATTTAATGCTTGTATACCTTTTGTTTATTGAAAATTCATCAATATTGAATCCGGCATTACTTTCTTTAAAGAAGATCATCACAAAGGTGACGATCTTCTTTAACATTGGGGTTGTTGTTCAGATAATCAGAAGCCCAAGCACAACCACGTCTGAGTAAATCATCCAAATCCATATTCCACAGTCTCACTGTTTTGTCAGAACTTGCAGAAGCAATGGTTTTATCATCTAGGCTGAACACCACACTCCAGACTTGCTCGCTATGCCCAGTTAGGGTATGTAGTAACTGCCCGTCTAGATTCCACAGTTTCACTGTTTTGTC
>JAQYWP010000648.1 GCA_029379285.1 Rhizonema sp. PD38 | reverse complement strand
CAAGTCACCTTCAGTCCGTGAGTATTCTCAGTTGACGCTATCCGCCAGCCCGACAAGCAGGGCGGCTCCCTCATAAAGAGAGCCGCCCCATCGCCTTTGCGGTCATCGGCGTCCCCGCCTGTAACGCGCTCCTACCTTATCAAGCCGTATCGCTTTTTGCAAATATCCGCCCTCCCCGAAGGACCTGAATTCGACGTAAAAAAAGGACTGAATACTAGACAGAGTAAACTTTATAGGAATACAGGATTGTAGGGCTTAATGTGAATAAGATTCAATAATAGATACACTATATTGGCTCAAAGAGTATATCTTAATCTAAGTATCTACCATCGCTGAGGAAATAAATATCAAAAATGTATAATTAGGGCGTATACTCCTAAAAAAACCATAAAGATTAGCTAGCGTTCTATTCTCTCTAAGTATATTGGCGAACAATCTCACTTCTATGTAAAAAAATCCGACGAACGCATCTATGAACGCCTATCACCAAACAGAAAACAAACATTGATTTTAACTCAAGTCTTATTTACTCCAAATTATCTACTTACCTGAATAAGAGACATATGTGGCGAAAAGAAAAAAAAGATACTTCGATATTCAGTCTGTTATTATTGGTTGCCTTAGCCACGACTCCGATGGCAATAACTTTTGTTGTGTCAAACAACTTACTACACGCACAAACTTCCACATCCACTGAAGTTAAACCTACTGCAACACCTCAGAAAAAGTCTTCTCGCAATGACAAGTTTCTATTTTTTTCAGATCAGAAGATAAATGTCAAGCAATTAACGCCTTTTTTATGGTTACTGTTACCCTTGTCTGCATTAGGTGGGTTATCGCTATGGTGGTTGCGAGGAAGACGGCAATCGCAAAGTGGAACAGATCAAGTGGCAACAACTCTTCTTCATCCCATAGAAGAAGATTCTACACAAACGCAAGAACTTAGTGTGGCTCACCATCAAGCATCAGGGGAGAAAGTTATCTCATCAGATGTACAATTTGACACGGAACAGCACGTAGAAAACTTGGGTCCTTCGGTTCACAATGTTGAGCAAACTGCTAGTAGACAGGGAGAGGGGGAGAATTTGCTCGATTCTTCTCCACCTCATCTCATCTCTGTGCCTACACCCCAAATACCACAAACGAATACAGTAGATGTATCAGCGCCAGGTGCAGCTACAGCAGGTACAAGTTCTCCACTCTTGGTAAAAATGTTAGACAACAGATCAGATCCAACACCTAATCGAACAGGACTTAGAGATGGAGGCGAAGTTGTTTCTTCTGTAGAACCGCAAGCATCTAAAATCGTAACTTCATCTACCGAACGACCCAAAGATGAAATTGGCTCAAATGTACAATCAGAAGTCAAAAATAATATCAGTATACCAGCGAATACGCAAGAAGATCTGAATGAACCTTTGTCAGTAGGATTAACTTCTCCGTCTTGGTTGAGATTTTTTGATATTAGAGCAAATCCTAAACTAGAAAATAATACAATACCATTAAATAATTCTACGAAAGAGCTACCAACTGAATTTAAGGTCACGACTTCAACCAAACAACCAGTTAACGAAGTTGTTTTAGATATGGTAGCAAATGAAGCCGAACCCATCGGTCAGCGAACAGAAACCAAAGATATTCCCAACAATACAAAAGCAACACAACCTAACGTTACAGCTAAAGCTGCACTAGCAACAGACAAAGGATTTGCTGAGTCGTTTAATGTTAATGTTGAGAGTAGCATTGTTCTCGAACCCCGCAGTTCTAAATGGGGTTATGCCTTTTGGGATATACCCAGCTTTCAGAAAGAAGCCTTGCGACAGCAGGGGGGAGCGCAATTAACACTCAGAATTTATGATGTCACTAACATTGAGGTGACTTCTCAGAGTCCTCAGCTTGTACAGCAGTACGAATGTGAGGAAACAATACCTGATCGCTATGTAGCCATTCCAACAACCGATAGAGACTATATGGTTGAAATTGGCTATGTCACTAAAAGTAATCGCTGGTTATTCCTAGCTCGTTCGGAGACTGTTCGGATCGAAAGCCATCCAGAACAAGATTTCTGGTTCGTGGCTGATGCTGAGTTGATTATCCACGGAGCCACAGAACCAGGTTCAACCGTCATCTTTGGTGGCCATCCCATCAAAATCAAATCAGACGGTACTTTTCACCTGCGTCTCCCCTTTACAAACCGCGCGATTGACTATGAAATGACAGCTGTTCCCAGCAACAAAAAGCAGGCTAAAACCATCCGGATGCGTTTTTCTCAAGGGGGTGGCGAGTAGAAGGGGGTTTAATTGAAAGAACATCGAGCGCAAACACAATATCTTCAGCAAACCCGCCTGTACAGAAGTGAGGAATCAAAATTACAACTCCTGTAAGGGCAGGTTTGAACGAATAACGTATCTATTGAAAATTTATTGGGAAAACCTGCCCCTACTCAAAACTTTTGACCAGTGGTAATTGTAAATGTGAACTCCCCTTGATCATTTATTGCCAAATCACCTCGAAGAAGACCAAAAGGTGAGTGTACCCGCAATCCAGCTCCTAAGCCAAAACCACTTCCAGGTTTGTTTCGTAGGACACCCGGTTCCCCTAGTACTGTTTTGTCAGATCTCAAATCTGAGGCGAAGTCAGCAAAAAGCACTCCTCCTACTGTTTGAAGAATTGGGAAACGGTATTCGACAGAAGATAAAATATAACTACGTCCACTGGCGACTCTACCACCTCCGTAGCCTCGGACAGTATTTTCTCCTCCAAGATCGAAAGCATTGGCTGGTGGAAAGTCACCAGTATTTGTCCCCGCTTGCAAATTAAAAGCTAGCATTTCCGGATTTTTCGTTAACCGACCATGACCTATCCAGGTGACGGGCACATATAAGATATAATTTGCCCGCAAGCGATTACTGAGAATTTTGCCTAGTCCAATGGGAATAGATTGTTCAGTAGTCAAGCTAAGGAGTGATCCTTTAGTTGGATTGTCACGGCGATCGCGTTGATCTCTTGTAATTCCCAACGATACCGTAACCAGATCGTCAATACCAGTCCCACTGACTGAGAGAGGACTTCCCAAAATATCTCTGCGGACAACGTTGTAATCACCATCGCGGAGGCTAATCCGCGTATAATTTAGACCTAGTGCGGTATCCCAATCATCAAAAGATTTTAAAAGTGCTACAGATCCACCAAACCTTCCCTCACGCGCTCTACTACCGTTGGACAACCTGATATCATCGTTAAAGGTCCGCGATAAATCTCGATTGCGAAAAGCCCTGATACTGTAGCCCAAGCGATTTGGTTCGCCGTAACGATAAGGGCTTTTAAACTGAGTATCAAATTGAAAATCTTTACCACTGACCTGAAAACTTGTATCTAACTGATCGTTAAGACCGCTAATATTGACATCATCATAACCTACCTGACCGTATAACCCATAATCTCCACTATTACCAGCGCCAAAGTTTGGAGAAGGGGTGTGACTCTCTTTAATATAATATGTAATTTTAACGCCAGTTGCATCTTCGTCCTTGGAATAGTTGACGCGATCAAATGACCTTAATCTCCGCAGGCGTTCTAAGTCCTTTTGAAGGACATCTTCGCGGAAGACTTGACCAGACTTAAGTCTAAGAGTGCCAATAATAAAACTTTTCTGAGTCCGCCCCCTCAGCGGCTGACCTTTATCATCAACTGACTTACCTTTGCCATTGATAAAAACGATCTGAATATCTTTGACGACTTTTTGAGCGACTTCCACAATCCGGACGTTTTTCTGTTTGAGTCTTTCGACGAGAGTCCGTCTTTTGGTGTCAAAATCTTCATGCGATCGCGTGTCTGGTTCGTCCTGTGTCAGCTTGAATGATGACTGTTCAACTGGAGAAGATATATTTGGCAAATCGGCTTGAGACTGTAATGGGGCTATACAAACAAAATCAGGCTGTGCGGGTTTGAGATCAAGTCCGTTTAATTGCTGCTCCCGCGTCCCCGTATCCCCGTCTTTCCGCGTCTGCCCCAATTCACAATTCTCTGTCTGCCGCTTACTTAACCCTGCTGATGGAGTTGTTCCAGTATCAGCGTCTGCCAGTACCTCATGATTCTCCCAACCCACCAGTATTGCTGCAATCAAAATAACAGTTTGAACACGCATATCGGAATCTATTATAATCTACTCAGTAATATGAAAGACGTAGATTCTAGCCTAAAGGATGACAGATTTTGTTAAGGTGAAGGCATGCTAGCAGAACTTATCCAAAATAGGCAAATTTAGGACGGCTATAATGTCCAATCTGTAATTACCAGTCTTGGTACTAGCCCAAAGTCCCGTTGATTGCGGGTGACAACTGTAGCGTTGAGGGATAGTACAACTGCTGCAATTCGCATATCTTTCTGTAGCCGATTTTTCCGCAAGGGCGGATTATCTTTTAATAATTCCTGGAGACAGGTATCAGCCTGTGGAGTGAAGTCCAGTATCTCAACTGTCTGGAGAAATTTTACAGTTGTACACAGCTTTGTGTAGAGCGTAGGCAAATTATTCACTTGGGACGGATCATTAATTCTGCTAACCCAGCCATTGAAGAGTTCTTGAACCGTAATTATCGTAACAGCAATTTCATGTATAGAAGCCTTTGCGGTAACCTTGGGATCATTAGAGAGAATCAATGAAACATGGTCGGTATCGAGAATATACTGAGACACAAAAAGCCGCCTCTAAGAGTAGTATAAGGGGTCAACTTCAGAGTCATCGTCTGAGTTTCGCTCGGCTCGAAGTGATTCCATGATTTCTTGAAAATCTAGATCGTCTTTAAAGACACCTGCAAATTGCATCCAGGTGGGTTGATCTGCTTGAATTGGCACGTTCCATGAAATTGCTTCAATCTGAGCCATTCGTTCTAAAAAGGCTGTTTTAATTAGGCTAATAGCTTCTTCTCTCGTTTGTGCTTCTACTCGACAATTGGGAAACTCGAATATAGAAGCCGCAACCATCCCTGAAGTGAGGGTTTCTACAAGGAGTGTCACTTTCAAATTAGTAGATGGTTGTGACTGCGGTGCATTGATGAAGTTCAGCATGAAAAATTGTTGTTAAGGTAAGGCATTGACCTTGTTACGCGGTGCAAAAGGGAATAGAGTTTTTAATTAAGTTTTATACCAATTTGAAAAAAGAAGACGACAGATTCTCATGTAGGGGCGTTAGCGTAGCGTTAGCGAGTCTTCTCCCAAGGGGAGACGCAATCATGCGAACGAGCGTCACGGTGAGACAGCCCTGTTTACCCTTGCGATTGATTCATGTGTTGCAAACATTTTTGAAATTGGTATTACGTTTCACTATAAGATATATAAATATAATGCTGACTTACCTATTCAGAACTTACGCATTGACAGAAAGACTAGAATGTGGAATCGAACCACATTTCTGTGCTAG
>JAQYWP010000067.1 GCA_029379285.1 Rhizonema sp. PD38 | reverse complement strand
GACTTTACTGTTTGGCAGCGGCAGCGATCAATAAAGGAGGTAGTTGACTCCCAACTTGCTTATTGGAAGCAACAACTGTCAGGCGTTCCAACTTTGTTGGATCTGCCAACTGATCGACCCAGATCTATCACTCAAGCCTTCCGAGGGGCGCATCATCGAGAAACGCTTTCAAAGGATTTAACTGAAGCGTTGATAAGTTTAAGTCAGCGCTCTGGTGTCACTCTGTTTATGACGCTGTTGGCTGCATTTCAAACATTACTTTATCATTATACAGGGCAGACTGATATTTGCGTAGGTACACCTTACGCTAACCGCGATCGCCCCGAAATTGAGGGATTGATTGGATTGCTCGTCAATACACTGGTGTTCCGCACTGATATATCGAGTAATCCGAGTTTTGAAGAGCTACTTTTTCGAGTCAGGGAAGTGGCGTTGGGAGCATACGCTCATCAAGATCTACCGTTTGAAAAGTTAGTAGAACAATTGCAGCCAGCACGTTCTTTAAGCTACACACCGCTGTGCCAAGTAATGTTAGGACTTTACCCACCGATGTCCAAGATCCAAATGGAGGGCTTAACAGTGAGTCAAGTAGCGGTGGAAACAGCTACGGCAAAGTTTGATTTGAGTTTAGATTTAGAAAACCTCGCCTCTGGACTAATCGGGGAATGGGAATACAATACCGATCTGTTTGATGCTAGTACGATCGCTCGCATGACCAAACATTTTCAGACGTTACTGGAGGGAATTATCGCCAATCCTCAACAGAAGGTTTCCTCTTTGCCACTGCTTACAGAGCCAGAGCGGCACCAGCTACTGAGTGAGTGGAACAACACCACAAGAGAATATCCCACAGATAAGTGTATTCACCAATTGTTTGAGGAACAGGTTAAGCGATCGCCTGAGGCCATTGCGGTCGTCTTTGAAGGCGAGCATCTAACCTACCAAGAGCTTAACCAAAGGGCAAACAGAATAGCACATCATTTGAGCACTTTGGGCGTGGGACCAGAAGTTTTGGTGGGGATTTGTGTCTTGCGATCACTCGAAATGGTAGTAGGATTGTTGGGAATTCTCAAAGCAGGCAGTGCTTATGTACCCTTAGACTCAGTTTACCCTAGTGAGCGCTTGGCTTATATGTTGAGTGATTCTCAGGTTAAGGTGTTACTAACTCAACGGCAGTTAGTGGACTCATTACCAAATACTAGGGCACAGGTAATCTGCTTGGATACCGACTGGCAGTTGATCGGCGATCACTGTGAGGAAAATCCATTCACTGAAGTTAAAGCCAGTAACTTGGCTTATGTGATTTATACTTCTGGATCTACTGGCTCGCCAAAAGGGGTGATGATTGAACATAGGTCATTGGTGAATTTCACCCAATCGGCTCAGGTCAAGTATGGAATAAGCCACAGTGATCGCGTCCTCCAATTTGCTTCGGTCAGTTTTGACGTAGCAATAGGTGAAATTTATCCCTGTCTCACCTCCGGTGGGACGTTGGTGTTACGCACCGATGAGATATTGAGTTCCGTTTCAAAGTTTTCGCGGTATTGCCAGGAGTATCAGCTTACGGTGTTGGCTCTGCCAACAGCATACTGGCACTCCTTGACATCTGAATTAGCTGATACTCAGGAGATATTACCTTTATCTGTGCGACTGGTAATTCTTGGGGGAGAAGCAGCGCGATCGGAAACACTTTTGCTGTGGCAAAAGTATGTGGACGATAGATTTTGTCACAATCAAGTCAAACCACCGTTGTTAGTCAACGCCTACGGTCCTAGTGAAACAACGGTAGATGCAACGATATTGAAATTGTCGGAGTTTGTGCCGAATGAGTCGCGATCGCTCTTGCCCATTGGACGCCCTATTGATAATGTTAAAGTGTACATCCTGGATCGATATTTGCAAGCAGTTCCTATTGGTGTCAGAGGTGAATTGTATATCGCCGGAATAGGCTTAGCCAGAGGTTATCTCAATCGCCCAGATTTAACGGCAGAAAAATTTATCCAAAACCCCTTTCAAAAATCGGAACGCCTTTATAAAACAGGAGATTTAGCTTGTTATTTACCTGATGGTAATATCGAGTTCTTCGGTCGCATTGACCAGCAAGTTAAAATTCGCGGCTTCCGCATTGAGTTGGGAGAAATTGAAACTGTAATAACTCAGCATTCTGAGGTAGCAGAAGCCGTGGTTGTGGTAAATGAAGACCAGTTAGGTAACAAACGCTTAGTTGCATATGTCGTACCGACAGGAGAATTGAATTTAAAAGAAGATTTAACTCATAAAATTAAGGCACATCTCAGGCAAAAGCTACCGGAATACATGGTTCCAACAACGCTAATGATACTGATATCTCTGCCACTTACACCTAACGGGAAAGTAAACTATCGCGCTCTTCCAACCCCCGATCCAGTCATGCGAACGCTTGCTTTGGAGATGCCGCAAACCAAAGTAGAGAAACTCATTGCTGATGTTTGGCAGAAAGTTCTGCTCTTAGAAAAAGTAGGGCTGGATGACAATTTCTTCGATGTGGGAGGAACTTCCTTACGATTAGTCCAAGTTTGGGATAAACTGCAAATAACTTTTTCCAAAAAAATATCAATGGTAGAAATGTTTCAACACCCAACTATCAAAGCATTGGGACAATATTTAAGCGGACAGGAATTCCAAACACCAGATGCTCTAAAATTAGAGGCAGAAAGAGCCGAACTCCGCAACAGCATTCAAAGTTCGATGAACAAACAAAGGAATATTAGGCAACAGTATCGGTCACAGAATAAACAGTAAATCCGGAGCAATAGATAAAAATGCAATTTGCCAAAAATGATATTAAAGAATCAGACTTAGCAATTATTGCCATGTCTGGGCGTTTTCCCAGAGCGAAAAATATAGATGCCTTTTGGGAAAATTTGTGTTTGGGCGTCGAGTCAGTTTCCTGGTTCTCTGATGAAGAATTGCTGATAAATGGAGTTTTGCCAGAACTGCTGCAAAACCCTAATTATGTTAGAGCTAACGCCTGTGTGGATGAGATCGAATTGTTCGATGCTAATTTTTTCGGCTTTAATCCAAAAGAAGCTGAGATACTTGACCCACAACAGCGCGTTTTTTTAGAATGTGCTTGGGAAACCTTGGAACAAGCTGGTTACAATCCCCAGATCTACGCTGGGTCCATCGGCGTTTATGCAGGGGTAGGTGCAAGTGATTATTTACTCAAAAATCTTTATCTAAATTCGGCCATCTCCCAAACAGTTAGTATGGATCAATTAATGCTGACTACTGAAAAAGATTTTTTGCCGACAAGGGTAGCCTACAAGCTAAACCTTACTGGACCAGCAGTGAGTATTCAAACGGCTTGTTCAACTTCCTTAGTCGCCGTGCATATGGCGTGTCAGAGTTTGCTAAATGGCGAGTGCGACATGGCATTAGCAGGCGGTGTTACTATCAGCATCCCCCAAAAGGCGGGCTATTTATATCTTGAAGGTATGATTTTATCTCCTGATGGTCACTGTCGTGCCTTTGATGCCAAAGCACAAGGAACTATTGGTGGCAATGGTGTAGGTATTGTCATGCTCAAGCGTGCTACTGATGCTCTAGCCGATAGAGATTATATCCACGCCATCATTAAAGGTTCCGCAATTAATAACGATGGCAAGAACAAGATAGGGTTTACAGCTCCCAGTATTGAAGGTCAAGCAAAAGTGATTGGGGAAGCACAGGCGATCGCGGGTATAGATGCCGAAACAATTAGTTATATAGAAGCCCACGGTACAGGAACGGAACTTGGCGATCCAATTGAAATTGCTGCCCTCACCAAAGCTTTCCGCAACAGTACCAAGAAAAAACAATTCTGCGCTATTGGCTCGGTAAAGACAAATATAGGGCACTTAGATACAGCAGCAGGTGTGGCGGGTCTAATTAAAACAGTTTTGGCTCTTAAGCACAAACAAATTCCCCCAAGTTTACACTACCAGATCCCCAATCCGAAGATTGATTTTGCCAATAGTCCCTTTTACGTCAACACTGAGTTCTCAGAGTGGAAAACTGATGGCACTCCCCGTCGGGCTGGAGTTAGTTCTTTTGGCATTGGAGGTACAAATGCCCACGTTGTGCTTGAAGAATCCCCAGTCTTGGAAAAGAAGATAAAAGACAAAGGAGAACAAACAAGACCAGTACAGCTATTAGTGCTATCTGCTAAAACGAGTTCTGCTCTGGAAACCGTAACAAACAACCTTACTGAATATCTTAGGCAACATCCCGAATTAAGTTTGACAGATGTTGCTTATACCCTGAGCGTTGGACGTCATGCTTTTGAGCATCGGCGTATTCTAGTTTGTTCTGAGTTAGATGAGGCGATAACAACGCTTCCAGAACAGGTTTTAACAGGTTATACAAAATCAGCCCCTTCAGTGGTCTTTATGTTTTCCGGTCAGGGTTCTCAATATGTTAACATGGCACGGGAAATTTACCAGACTGAAGCACTCTTTCGTGAACAGGTTGATTGCTGTGCAGAATTACTTCAACCAGAATTAGGACTGGATTTGCGCGATATTCTTTACCCCAGTCTCGCTCAAACTGAAGAAGCAACAAAGCAACTTCAACAAACAGTGATCGCTCAAGCGGCTCTGTTTACTATCGAATACGCTCTAGCTAAATTATGGGAATCTTGGGGAATCCAGCCGCAAGGATTCATTGGTCACAGTATAGGTGAATACGTCGCCGCCTGTTTAGCCGATGTTTTCTCCCTTGAAGATGCTCTGTTCTTGGTTGCAGCACGCGGACGGATGATGCAGCAACTTCCACCAGGAGCAATGCTTTCAGTACCTCTGGCCTTAGAAGCATTAGAAGCGCTCCTTGGAGGAGAACTCTCAATTGCTGCGATTAATGAGCCATCTCGCTGCGTGGTTTCCGGGCCTGTGGAAGTAGTTGCCAATTGGCAAAATCAGCTCTTCAAGCAGGGGATTGAGTGTATCCGCTTGCGAACCTCCCATGGGTTCCATTCCCAGATGATGGAACCCATCTTAGAGCCGTTTGCCAAATTGGTGCAAAAAATTACCTTGCGTTCTCCACAAATCCCTTATATTTCTAATGTTACGGGGACGTGGATTACCGCTGACCAAGCGAGAGACCCCCACTATTGGAGTCAGCACCTGCGATCGCCAGTACAATTTGCCCGTGGGATTGAGCATTGCTTGAAAACACCGGATAGCATCCTGCTGGAAGTGGGACCAGGGCGAACCCTGAGTACCTTGACCAAGCACCATCCTAGTAAGGAAGTTAACCAGATAGTCCTGACATCGCTGCGCCATCCACTTGAAGAGCGATCGGATATGGCGTTCTTACTTACCACCTTGGGACAGCTTTGGCTAGGTGGAGTGAAGGTGAATTGGTCTAAGTTTTACGCTAACGAGCAGCTTGATCGAGTCCCATTACCAACATATCCCTTTGAGCGACAGCGATACTGGGTTGAGCCACAAAAGGCACATAATCGGGAACACTTGCAGCAAAACTTGAGCACGCTGCCAATTTGGAATTCTATTGTGGAAGCAGGTAGAATCCTGGCTAGTTCTGGAATCTCGAAATTAACAAATTCCACTGAACAAGCAAAGAAAGAGTGTTTAGACCGTCTTTCTATTGCTTATATGCTTGAAGCTTTGAGATGTATTGGTGCTTTTAGCAATCCGGAAAAAAATTACTCTGTTGAAGAATTTTTTGCTCGATTTCAGATTCAGCCTCGCTACCATCAATTGGTATCTCAATGGCTATCTCTACTGGTAAAGCAAGGCTATCTCCAGCAAGATGACAATCGGTTCATCAAGCTTATGTGCCTGACCGAAGATATTTCAACTATTGTAGAGGAAGCCAAGGTCAAATGGGCATCTCAACCTGAAGAACTAAATCTTCTAATGAGTTGTGGTGAAAATCTTATTTCCGTACTTACTGGTAAAGAAGAGCCTTTAGGGTTCTTTTTTAAAGAAGGTTCTTTTAACGTCTATGAGAATAGCACTGAAGAGTCGGCAACAATTCCCTATTACAACGGGATCTGGCAAGCTTGCTTGCAACAGTTAGTTAATTTATTACCACCGGATCGTCAGTTAAGAATTCTAGAAGTTGGGGCTGGTTCTGGCATCACGACAACGGCGTTACTCCCTATATTGCCACCGTCACAAACCAGCTACACTTTTACAGATGTTGGTCCTGCCTTTCTCAGGCGAGCTAAACAGAAATTTAGTGCCTATCCATTTGTTGAATATCGCCTACTGAATATTGAGCAGCCTCCCCAAGAGCAAGGGTACGAACTCCACAAATTTGATGTAGTGATTGCAACGAATGTGTTGCACGTCACCCGTAATATGGGAGAAACCTTAAAATACGTCCATTCTTTGTTGGCTCCAGGAGGCATTCTCCTGATTCAGGAAATAACAGAAGAGGAACTAGACTTTTACGTCACCTTTGGCTTGCTGATGCAATCGTTGTCGGATGGAGAACGGAATCAAGCTAATCCCTTTTTATCAACGCAGCAGTGGCGTGAAGCCTTAAGCGAAGAGGGATTTGCCGAGGTAACAATTTTTCCAGAAACTCACGATCTGGCAGAGCATATTATAGTTGCGCGGGCAACTTCATCAGGTCTATTCCCCTCAGCATTCACGGAGTTAGTTGCGCAAAAAGCGGCGCGAGCGCCGCTTGATGAAGTCTCATTGTCCAAAAAAGCCGACATTGCTGACTGGTTCTATATTCCATCTTGGAAACGCAACCTGTTGCCTACCCCAATGCGACAAGTGAAATCTTCCTGGCTATTCTTTGTCGATACTTGCGGTTTGGGAGATCAACTGGTTCAGAAACTGAAGCAGGCTGGCGAGGACGTAATTCTTATTAGAATGGGAGAGCAGTTTACCAAGTACGACACAAGTTTATATACTCTTAATCCCAGACAGCACGATGACTACGATACTTTATTCAAGGAACTTAGTACATCAGATAAAATTCCAACTCATATTGTTCATTTGTGGAGTGTCACGGAAAATAGTTCTATAGAATCGAGATTTGAATGGGTTGAGTTCGCCCAAGATTTAGGATTCTATAGTCTCATGTTTCTAGCGCAGGCGCTTGGAAAACAGAATTCAACGGATGAGTTGAAACTCACGGTTGTCTCTAACGGCATGCAAGAAGTCCTCTGCGAGGAGTTGTTGTATCCCGAGAAAGCCACAATGCTTGGACCGATCCGGACAATTCCACAAGAATATCCGAATATAACCACTCTTAGCATTGATGTTGTTCTTCCTCTAGCAGGAAGTGAAAGCGAGCAGAAACTTATAGTCCATCTGCTGAAAGAACTGCAAACAACATCCTCGGACCGGATAATTGCTTATCGAGGCAATCATCGTTGGGTGCAAACTTTTGAGGCAGTTCGACTAGAGAAGTCGGAGCAAGGGATACAACGATTAAGGGAACAAGGAGTTTATCTGATTACAGGTGAACTCGGAGGTATTGGACTGGTTCTGGCAGAACATTTAGCTCGTACTGTACGAGCTAAACTAGTTTTAACAGGTCATTCTGCTTTTCCCGACCGTTCTGAGTGGGAAAAATGGCTAAACTGTCATGACGAATGCGATGGGGTGAGTCGAAAGATTCGGAAGTTACAAGAACTGGAGAAATTAGGAGCCGAGGTTTTGGTAATTTCTGCTGACGTAGCCAATTTTGAACAAATGCAACAAGCGATCGCCAAAGCTATTCATTGCTTTGGTCAAATCAATGGCGTTATTCACGCTGCTGGTGTTCTGGTTGGTGGAGCCATTCAGCGAAAAACACTTGAAATGGTGGAAGGCACTTTTGCCCCCAAAGTCAAGGGTACACTGGTTCTTGATACTATCTTTAAGGATATTCAGTTGGATTGGTTTGTCCTGTGTTCATCAGTTACCTCTGTCGAGGGAAATTTTGCACTAGTAGACTATTGTGCTGCAAACGCCTTTCTCGACTCCTTTGCTCACTACAAGAGCAACCGAGATACCACATTCACCGTCTCTATCAACTGGGTTCCTTGGCAGGAAGAGAGTCCAACAACTAGGTCAACATTATGTCAACCACACCTTAAGTATAGGTTATTGTTCACAGAGGGCGTAGAGGTTTTCCAGCGAGTTTTGTGTAATTCAATACCTCAGATTATAGTGTCAACACAGGATTTAGAGACAGCAATCAAGCAAAACACAATAAAGCCAAACAAGGGGGAAAGACTAAAGGAATGTCAGGATTTAGAGGAGGCTGTGCGCTTAAATCCACGACCTGCCTTGACAAAGGCTTATGTGGCTCCTACAAACAAATTGGAGCAAACAATCGCTCAAATTTGGCAAGATTTTCTAGGGATTGAGTCGATAGGAATTTATGATGACTTCTTTGAATTAGGTGGAGACTCCCTCTTAGGAATTCAGCTAACTTCTAAGTTAAGCGCAACTTTACAAGATAAAATTTCTCCCAATCGCCTCTTGTATGCCCCCACTATTGCTGCACTGGCTGAATTCCTTAAGATGACAAATTCTTCATCTTCCCTTACAAAAGAAGGAAAAAGTTAGTAGAAAAAAGAAAGAAGGAATAACTAATAAAAAATGCGCGTTGTGGGTTTAAGGAACACTTAAAAAAATGTTTTTTTAAACTCTTGTCGCGAAAAAAACAGCGTCGAAATTTAAATCCCACTTTTTTAAATGTAGGTTCCTTTTTCCTTCTTCCTTCGTCAACTGCTTCTACATACAATTGAGATTAAGATTTTCATTTCACTGCTCAAAAAGGAAAACGTTATGTATGTTATGGGGATTAATTCGGTATATCATGAGTCATCTGCCTGCCTTTTGCAAGATGGAGCAATCATCGCGGTAGGAGAAGAAGAACGCTTTAACCGCAAAAAACATGGAAAGGAATCACGCTACGATAATCCTATTGAACTGCCGTTGCATTCGATTCGCTATTGCCTAGAAACGGCAGGGATTAAGTTGGAGGAGGTAGCGCATATTGGTTACTCAGCCAATCCGCAGAAATATGACTCAGATTTCACGAGTACCGAAAGCACAGCGAAATACACTTGGTGTACTCCCAAAAAACAAGCCTATTTCCTCTCTCAGTTAGCTTTGGTGCCCCAGATATTGCAGTCGATGGGCTTTGTTGGTAAATTCACTTGGGTCGATCACCATGCAGCACATGCAGCATCGGCTTATTATGCCTCGCCATTTGATGAAGCGGCAGTGCTGGCTATAGACGGTATTGGTGAAGCAACCACAGCAGGCTTTTATCATGCTCAAGGCAACCATCTCAAGCATTTGCAGGATATAGATTACCATGATTCTTTGGGTAATCTCTGGGAGGTAAATTCTTTGCTGTTGGGTTTTGGCATCTACGATGCTGCCAAAGTCATGGGGCTAGCAGCCTATGGCGATCGCAAACGCTTTGCCGCTGAATTCAGCAAGCTTGTACAGCTTGCCCCGCAAGGTCAGTTTACTGTAAACAAAGATGTTTTACGCTTTTGGATGCTGACCTTCTTTCCGCCTAATGCCTATTATGCTGGGTTAGAAGAACTCTTTGGCGTGTCTAAACGGGAGTACAGTGATGAACTTCTACCCATCCACCAAGACATTGCAGCTGCGCTGCAGGAGAAAACCAATGAAGTGATCTATCATATAGTCGAACACCTCCACGCCGTTACTGGCTCCTCAAATCTCTGTCTGGCAGGCGGTGTTGCCTTAAATTGTGTCACCAATGCATATGTCTTTGAACGTGGACCCTTTGCCAACTTTTATGTGCAACCGGCGTCCCATGATGCCGGTACGGCAGTGGGTGCAGCCTTCTACATCTGGAACCATATGTTAGGTAACTCTGCACGTACCCAGATGCGCCATGCCTACTGGGGTCCCTCTTTCTCGAACGAGGAGATTGAAGGTGCTTTACACAAACATGGGCTACCCTACCGCGTAAGCGATCGCATTGAGCAAGAAGTGGCGCAGTTGATTAGCCAGGAGAACATCGTTGGCTTTTTCCAAGGACGTATGGAAATTGGTCCCAGAGCCTTAGGCAACCGCAGCCTCCTAGCTGACCCCCGCAACAGGGACATGCGCTCGATTTTGAATCAGAAAGTAAAACATCGGGAATACTTCCGCCCCCTTGCACCCAGCGTACTCCATGAAGAGGCAAGCAACTGGTTTGAGATCGAAAAACAGACCTCGGCAGCTGAGTTTATGCTCATGACCTATCCTGTCCGACCCCATGTAGTAGACAAAATTCCCGCTGTGGTTCATGAGGATGGTAGCAGTCGCATTCAGTCCGTCCGCCAAGAAGTTAATCTGCGCTATCACAAACTCATTTCCGAATTTTACAAAATCAGCGGCGTCCCTATCGTCCTGAACACTTCGTTCAACGACAGCGAGCCGATTGTCTGCTCACCGGAGGACGCCATCAACACCTTTATGAACACCCAAATCGACTATCTTGCTATCGGTGATTTCCTCGTTAGCAAAGCCGAAATTTGAAATTTGTGCCATTAGGGCAATCATGTTTGTTCCGTTAGTGATTTCAAATTCGGATGCTTAACCGCAATTAAGCTGTTACTAAACGCACTGAAATTTATGCTTTGGTCATGCGGAACTTGATCGTAGAACAAGAAAAATTGAAACAAATACTACAATGATCGGCGAACTGATAAACCAGAACTTGCGTGATAAGCGCATCAGTACCATTGCGTCAAAGCTTACAGGAGAATACACCGTTGCTACCGATCCAGTAAGTTACCAAAAGCTAGACCAAGTTTTTCCCTTACATCCCGAGCAGCAGTTTTTTCTTGACGAACTTACAGAGGAAAAGATTGCTTCTGCACGAGTGCTCGAAATTGGTATTGGATCGGGCGTGTTATCTATTGGCGCACTTAGAGCAGGCGCAATTCATGTCACTGCTCTTGAAATCAATCCACGTGCAAAGAATTATGCTGGCTTCAATATTCTTGCTAATGGTCTAGAAGGCAAGATAGAGATTAGAGATGGCGATGCGATCGACATCTGGAAACCGATACGTGGCTTACGCTTTGATTACATTATCTCCAATCCGCCCTTTGAGCCTACGCCACAAGGAATGACCCAGTATCTGCACTCTGCTGCTGGCATTTGGGGGCTTGATTTCGTAGAAGCAATACTAAAAGAACTTGACGATCATCTTACAGCAAAAGGTCATGGGCAGATTGTGACCTTTGCTCCAGGAAATACCCAAGAACCATTCATGCTGGTGAATATAGCTCGAAAGTACTTAAAGGGGGAAGTGATAATAAAGGTGAATCCGATATCCATAAAATTTGGTGAGTTTATAGACAGATTTGTTGAAAGAGAACAGGCGACAAGAGAAAAAGTAGAAGAATTGAAAAAAATAGCACAAGAGAATGGTGTTTCGGACTTATATCTTTGCATGCTTCATTACAGTAAGGGAAATCAAGCCCTCACTGTTACAGATACAGCCATAGCATATGAAGCTTGGTTAAATCCATTGTGAAAATTTCAGCACAATAAAACCTAAAGAAAGTCCGGAGAAAATATTGTAATATTAGCAACAATGAAAGATTTACTTAGACATTTATGGGACTTTGTGAAAGAGCGTAGCAAATACGTTCTGATTCCTCTCATTTTTACTTTATTATTAATGGGGGCTTTAATTTTATTTCTCCAATCATCAGCATTGGCTTCAGTGACACCTTGTTTTGAGGATTTGTAAATGACTAAATTTAAGCCTGCTCTGGAAAAGTTCTTGATTTCAGTTTTGATTTTCACTGGTCTAGTTTCTGGGTTAGTTATTGCAGAAATTGGATTACGGATAGCTGGATTCGAGTATTCCAGATTTGATATTGTTGACTATTATCGAGGTTGGGCGGATAGACCTAATTTTTCTAGTTGGTTTAATCTAGAAGGTGGCTCCTATGTTCAGATAAATAGCGAAGGGTTCAGAGATAGAGAACACACTAAAATTAAACCAGAAAATACCCTACGAATTGCTCTGTTAGGAGATTCTATGGTATCTGCCTATGAAGTGCCTGCAGAGCAAGATATGGCAAATCTTATTGAACAAAAACTGAATACAGACCCAATATTGGCGGGAACAAAAGTAGAAGTAATTAAGTTTGGGGTTCGTGGTTATGGCACAGACCAAGAACTAATTACCCTGCGGCAAAAAGTTTGGGACTATTCACCAGATATTGTGCTCTTAGCTTTTTATCATTATAATGATGTGATTGATAACTCTCGTGCTCTCAGTTCGGAGATTTATCGGGATGTAGCTTATCACTTTTTAAAACCGTATTTTCTGTACGAGAAAGGTCATTTAGTTTTAGATAATTCTTTTGTGAATACAAGTGATTATCAAGCCCATCTGTCATGGTGGAGCAAAGGTTTAGATCAAATTCGAGATCATTCAAGATTGTTACAGTTTTTAAGCGAAGTAAAATTTCATCTGAATGCCGGTAAACAAGTAGGCCTGTGGCGTTCTATTGATGAGAGTTTAGAACCTACCGTTTATGACGAAGTTTATAGAGAACCGACTGACTCACAATGGCAACAAGCATGGCAAGTTACAGATGAATTGATTAAGTTAATGCATTCAGAAATAAAAACTAAGGGAGCAGATTTTATCGTTGCTACTGTGAGTGATGGGATGCAAATTTATCCTGATTCGTCAGTGCGCCAAAAATTTATCCGCCGTTTAGGTGTGACTGATTTATTTTATCCGGAGAAGCGTATTCAAGCCTTAGGCGATCGCTACGGGTTTAAGGTCATAAATTTAGCACCGATTTTTCAGGATTATGCCGATAAAAATAAAGTTTGTTTACAGGGTTTTGATAATTTAATCCACTGTCGAGGACATTTAAATTTGCAAGGACATCGGCTAGCTAGTAATGTGATTTCCCAAGAACTTTCTCAAGAAATACAGCAAATCAAAACTCGTAACCGTTCAGGAGGAGGTGAGGGGGTTTGATGGTAACTTTACCGTATTGAAGTTGTTTAAAGTGTTTTTACTAATAAGTCGGAGACTATTTTGTTAGATTTAAACCAGCTTTCTCAGCTTTCCCTTAATAGCCAAATTCCAGTAGTCAACAGCCATAACGATTGGGATCTTCTTTTGGAAGTAATTGTTGGTTGTGTTAAAGGTGCCTCAGTGCCTCAATTTGAAGCCAATGTCAAAGTTGACTCCCCTCCTAAATACTGGGATTTTTTCCAACAGTATGGGGGGCATTCTTTTCCAAAAGATTGGATAGAACCTGCAGATCGGGAATTAGATGAGTTCTGTCGAGTTTTGGTAGGAGAGGGCATTCAAGTTAGACGACCTGATGTCGTCGATTTTTCCCAACCCTATCAAACTCCGGACTTCAAAGCATCTGGGCTGTATGCATTGATGCCCCGCGATCTGCTAATGGTGATTGGCAATGAGATTATTGAAGCGCCGTTGGCGTGGCGATCGCGTTTTTTTGAATATCGTGCTTATCGTTCCTTAATGAAGGAGTATCTAAAACAAGGCGCGAAGTGGACAACTGCTCCTAAACCATTGATGTCAGAGGAACTCTATGACTTTGAATTTGCGGCTAAAACTCCAGATGAACAAGAAGCCTTAGTCAAACAAGGACGATATGTGACAACCGAGTTTGAACCTTGCTTTGACACGGCAGATATCGTCCGCTTTGGGCGCGATCTGTTTGTGCAACGCAGTCATGTCACGAATATGATGGGCATTACCTGGCTTAGACAGCATTTAGGGTATCAATATCGCGTTCATGTCATCCAGTTTCAGGACTTTAATCCGATGCATATTGATGCGTCGTTGGTGCCATTACGACCCGGTTTAGCCCTGATTAATCCCGATCGCCCCCCTGCTCCTGGCTATGCCGAATGTTTCAAAAAAGCTGGTTGGGATTTAGTAGAGTCTGCACCACCAACGACGCCAGAGCATTGGCAACTTCCCATCGCCAGTAAATGGATTAGCATGAACCTGTTAAGTCTGGATACCAAAAGGGTGATTGTGGAACGACAGGAAGAACCAACCCAAAAGTTATTAAAAGATTTAGGGTTTACAGTCATACCCGTTGACTTTCGTCATGTGTATACCTTTGGAGGTTCATTCCACTGTGTAACCTGTGATATGCGACGAGACAGTCAACTCGAGGACTATGGGTTTTCCGAGTTTTATGGGATTTCATAGTCCTCGTAGTTTTCTTGTGCGCCTTCGCTAATATTCGCTTTTATCCTGGTTTGCATCAGCATTTTAAAAGTAAAAGTATAATTGAGCCACTCAGTAGTTTTGCTCAATTATACTCAGGATTTGTTTTCAAGTGAGGTATTGGTATTGTGCTGGAATCGATTGTTGATCCGGATTGTTATATTCATCGGCTCCCAGAAATTGTGGAGCATCGCCGTCAATTTGCTGCACACGCCCACGTCGTACTGCACAGGTTCCTGGCCCCACCTGTCTTGGCGATACTACGTGCACAAGCTTTGCCACTGTGTGAACACGCAGTCCGTCGGGATTTCAATATGAAGTCCATGGGTAATACGCCTCGTCATATGAGCACATTAGGTAGTCAGATCCTCGACAAAATGATGCCGAGCCTATCCGGAATCTACCGTGACTCGCGCTTACTGCAGATCCTCTCCCAGTGTGTCGGCGAGTCGGTTCAGCCCTTGCCCACAACCGAGATTGACCAATATGTCTTCAACTATCTGCATCAGCCGGCTGATACACATGGCGGTCATTTTGACGACTATCCATTGTCCCTTGTCCTCTTACTCGACGTACCGCAGGAGTCAGACGGCGGCTACGTTGAGATAGTCCCGTCCGCCTCCTGCGTCCACGATCTCGATACTGCGATGTCTCGGCGCATAGTGCTGGAGGCGGGCGATGCCTACTTACTTCGTTCGGACACCACCGCGCATCGAGTCGCGCCATTACTGCGCAACAGGGTGAAGCGTGTCGCTTTCAACTTTGCCTACACGCTACCATCTTTCCAGCCAGTTTATGTAAGTGACTCCGCCGCGCAGTTGTACTTATAGTCTAATGGCACTGAAATAGCTATGCATTCCCCGGATTTCTCACAAACAATAGACACGTCCGGAAATTTGCAAGCCACTCCATGTCCATCCGTGATAGTTTTTAAATGCGTACATTTTGTCAATATATCCAAAGATAGAAATAATTTAAGGCTAAGAATGATAATCACATAATCTGCTTGCGTCTACCTTCGACTATTAACCCAAGTTGCGGGTTATTCAAGATAAATGTACTACTTGGGGGCGTTTCCGCTACATTTTTCCTAGACAAAAACGGACAACCCTAGCGTGAAGCTCGCCGGGGGAAGCTTCCGTCCGGCGAGCTTCACATTTTGAGGCGGTTGATCTGTTGTGTTGTTGAGACTGTCGTCAATAACCGCCTC
>JAQYWP010000647.1 GCA_029379285.1 Rhizonema sp. PD38 | reverse complement strand
GGAATTACACATCGGCGGTGTATCTTTAGCCCGTGGTTATCTCAATCGACCAGAATTGACAGCGTCCAAGTTCATTGTCAACCCTTTTAGCCACAAGCCTGGAGAACGCTTGTATAAAACTGGGGACATGGTTCGCTACAAAGCCGACGGCAATATAGAATACCTGGGACGAATTGACGAACAGGTGAAAATAAGGGGCTTCCGTATTGAACTTGGAGAAATTGAAGCTCTACTCAACCAACACCCAAATCTGCTAGAGACTCTCGTCGTTGTAAGAGTTCATGTTCCAGAGGATAAGTGCTTGGTAGCTTACTTGGTTGTGAAACAACAGCCTTCCCCTACAGTCAGTAACCTGCGCCACTACCTCCAGCAGAAGTTGCCTGAGTACATGGTTCCTGCTGCCTTTGTCTTCTTGGATACCATACCATTAACACCCCACGGCAAGATAGATTATCGCGCTTTGCCCGCACCAGATACATCTAGTTTCAGTCGTTCCAAGAGCTTTGTCGTACCGCGTACCCCTATAGAAGAGATTTTAGCCGCTATCTGGGAACAAGTTCTGGGTACTGAACACGTAGGCATTCACGATAACTTTTTTGAGCTTGGGGGACATTCCTTACTAGCAACGCAAGTAATTTCTCGGGTGCGCCAAGCTTTCGGTGTGGAAATTCTGCTACAATTGCTGTTTGAGACACCAACTATTGCTGATTTAGCCAGTGCGATAACTTCGTTAAGCTTTGCTAACGCATTCAGTAAGAATCAAGGTTCGGAAGAACTAACGTCCATTCCGCGACAAGACAACCGAGACTCAGCGCCTCTATCGTTTGCCCAGCAGCGATTGTGGTTTTTGGAGCAGATTGAGTTAAATAGTGGGGCTTATCATATTTTTTTGGTGTTGCGGTTGCAAGGTGATCTCAACGTGGATGCCGTGCAACAGTCATTGGATGCAATTGTTGCTCACCATGAAATTTTACGAACTAACTTGATCGCATCCGATGGCATGAGCGTACAAGTGATTCGTGAACCTCGCGCAGTCGAACTTAAGCTCATTGACTTACAAACTTATCCAGAAACCGAACAACACGCCGTTTTACAACATCATCTCCATCAGGAGGTGCAACGCCATTTTAACCTGGTTGAGGACTTGATGCTGCGTGGATGCTTGCTGCAACTATCTGCACAAGAGCATATCCTGCTACTAGTCATGCACCATATTGCTTCGGATGGTTGGTCTATCAAAATTTTAATCGAGCAGTTGACAAATCTTTATCAAAGGTTCACCAATGGTTTGCCTAATCCTCTGCCAGAGTTACCCATTCAGTATGGGGATTATGCGGTTTGGCAGCGCCAGTTGTTTTCTAGTCAGAGACTTGAAGATCAACTTAACTATTGGAAACAACAATTGAAAGGTGCAAACCCAGTGCTAGAGTTACCTACAGATAGACCCCGACTATTGGTGCAGTCTTATCGAGGAGCAAGATATGATTCTCTCATCCCCCAAAGCTTATCGCAAGCACTTTCTGCGCTCTCACGCCAAGAGGGTGTGACTTTGTTCATGACATTGCTCGCAGCGTTTGAGATCCTACTCTACCGTTATAGTGGACAAGAGGATATTTTAATTGGTTCTCCCATTGCAGGCAGAAATCGCATCGAAATCGAAGGGTTAATTGGATGTTTTGTCAATACTTTAGTACTCCGTGGCGATTTGTCAGGCAATCCTAGTTTTCATGAACTTTTGCAACGAGTCCGTTCTGTAGCACTGTCGGCTTATGCTCACCAAGACTTCCCGTTTGAAAAGCTCGTAGAAGAACTACAACCTGAGCGTTCTTTGTCTTATCATCCTCTATTTCAGGTGATGTTTGTGTTGCATAATTTACCAGCACAAACCGTGGAGTTACCAGGATTAATCATCACACAGATGGATGTGAATACTGTAACATCCAAATTTGATTTGAGTTTATCACTCACACATACAGAACAGGGATTGCATGGAACATGGGAATATAGCACTGATTTGTTTGATGCAGCGACGATTGAACGCATGAGCAGACATTTCCAGGCATTGTTGGCGGGGCTTGTTGCTAATCCAAGACAGCGCATTTGTGAACTACCACTGCTTGCTGATGCTGAGAGACAACAGATACTGGTGAAGTGGAACAATACTCAGACAGAGTATCCTCATGGTAAGTGTATCCACCAATTATTTGAAGAACAGGTGGAGAAAACTCCCGATGCTGTTGCATTGGTTTATGAAGACCAAAAGCTGACTTACTGGGAGTTGAATGCACGTGCAAACAAATTGACTCACCACCTGCAAACTCTGGGGGTAGAACCAGGGATGCGAGTAGGTATTAGCATGGAGCGTTCTGTAGAGTTGGTAGTGGGGCTGCTAGCAATTCTTAAGGCAGGTGGCGCTTATGTCCCTTTAAACTCAACTTACCCCAAAGAACATATATCTTTGATGCTTAAAGATGCACAACCAGAACTGCTGTTAACCCAACAGCACTTACTCGAACAATTACCTTCTGATGGAAGAAAAGTTGTTTGTATCGACTCTGACTGGCAGGCGATCGCACAAAAAAGCGCGACAAATCTTGCTTGTCAGATAAAGGCTGATGATTTGGCATACATAATTTACACCTCTGGTTCTACAGGTAAACCAAAAGGGGTTGCTGTACCACATCACGCAATTAGCCGACTATTGATCAATACCAACTACATCAATATACAACCAAGCGATCGAATTGCTCAAGTTTCAAATATATCTTTTGACGCTGCCACTTTCGAGATTTGGGGAGTACTTATTCATGGAGCACAGCTAATCGGCATTACTAAAGATATCGTTCTCTCACCTGATGAATTTGCCATAAAACTTCAACAGCAAGAAATTAGTACAATATTCCTGACGACAGCCTTGTTGAATCAGTTAGCAAGCGTTGTCCCTGATGCTTTCAAAAACATCCGCCACCTTTTATTTGGTGGCGAAGCTGCCGAGGTTCATACCGTCAAAGCGATTCTGAAAAACGGTTCACCTCAACGACTACTACACGTCTATGGACCAACAGAGTGTACAACCTTTTCGACTTGGTACTTAATTCAAGATTTACCTGAAGGAGCGACAACTCTCCCAATTGGTCGCCCTATTGCCAACACACAAACTTACATTCTTGACCCCTATCTCCAACCCGTACCCATTGGTGTCTTGGGTGAATTGTACATTGGTGGTCCTGGTTTAGCTAAAGGATACCTCAACCTTCCACAACTGACAGCGGAAAGATTCATTTCCAATCCTTTTAGTCGCAAAGACCAAGCGCGTCTGTATAAAACTGGGGATTTAGTGCGCTATTTACCAAATGGGAACATTGAGTTTGTAGGACGTATAGATAATCAAGTCAAAATCAGGGGTTTCCGTATAGAATTGGGAGAAATAGAGGCAGTACTCAGCCAACATCCTGCTATACAAAATGCGGCAGTCATTGTTCGTCAAGATACTCCAGGCAACAAACGTTTAGTAGCCTACGTTGTTCTAAATCAAAATCAAGCAACTATGGTCAGTGACTTGCTTAACTTCTTGAAGCAAAAGTTGCCTAACTATATGATTCCAGCAGCGTTTGTAATACTCGAGATGTTGCCTTTGACTCCGAACGGCAAAGTTGATCGTCGAGCTTTACCAGCACCCGAGAAAGTAAGACAAGAGTTAGAAGCAACTTTTGTTGCTCCCCGTAATGAGTTAGAATTCCAGCTAACAGAAATCTGGGAAAATATTTTAACTGTCAAACCCATTAGTGTTAAGGATAACTTCTTTGATCTAGGAGGTCACTCCTTGCTTGCAGTGAAGTTGTTCGCCCAAATCAAGCAGAAATTCGGCAAAAAATTGCCTCTTGCGACTCTTTTTACTTCAGGGACGGTGGAAGCTCTTGCCCAAATGCTTTCTCTACAGGAAAAAATGACTGAGAACCAGGTTTTAGCAGCATTACACCAGGACAGACATGATAGTTGGTTGTGCCTTGTACCTATTCAACCCACAGGTTTAAAGCCACCTTTCTTCTGCATTCACGCAGCTCATGGTAATGTTTTATGTTACAAATCTTTAGCAATGCATCTAGGAAGCGATCAACCTTTTTACGGGCTACAATCACAAGGAATTGATGGAACACAGCCTCTTTTAACCCGGATTGAAGACATGGCAGCGCTTTACATTCGCGAAATCCAGACGATTCAACCGACTGGTCCTTATTTTATCAGTGGGTTTTCCTTAGGAAGTGTTATTGCTTATGAAATGGCGCAACAACTTCGTAGACAAGGTCAGGAAGTGGGTCTGATCGCAATATTGGATGGCAGTGTTCCGGGTTCTACAAAGCGATCGCCATTTAGGGAAAGAATTTTTATACACATAAAGAATTTTTTCCAATTTGGACCCGAATACCTTAGTAAAAAACTTGTACGCTGGCGCAAGTGGGGCAAGTCCTATGTCATAGAAAAATACACCAGTTTTTTGGGAAGAACCCAACCTTTAACTGAGACTGATAACTACATCTTTACCGTTAATTTGCAGGCTTGGAATACGTATACTTTCCAACCTTACCCTGGTCAAATCACCCTCTTCCGGACTGACGATAACTCTCGAGATGCACAAGAGGCATTTGTTGGCTTGCAAACCGATCCGCTCTTAGGTTGGGGCAATCTAACTACTGAAGGAATAGACCTCCATCATCTTCCCGGCGCTCACTCTACCATGCTAGGAGAACCCAATGTAATGGTGCTGGCTGACAAATTGAAGGATTGCTTGGAGAAGGCTTATAGAAAGCTGTAATACTATCCCATACGAAGTTAACACATAGAACGGGCAACACGAGCTGCTCTGTTAGAGCAATGATCTTGCCTGCCCTACAAATATTAAATTCCTCAGTTTTTTGTTTTACGGCAATAAAGCAATGATATTAACTTACTATTGACTACCCTTTACACGTATTCCATCACATAGTGATTTGGGGGAGTTTCAGCAAGCACTGAGCAGCATAAACAAGCATTATAGCTAATAGCAACAGTAGGCAATCGACGGAGGAAGCTGTCATCTTATACCTCTTTAATTATTTTTGCGATACAATAATTAAAATCCTCATACCGTTTCTCTATGAAGCTGGCGAAAACGAATTTCTTAACCCCCCTTTTTAAAGGGAGCCACCTGCGTGCTTTAGTTCCCAAAGTTGAGGGGAGTGACGTGGGTTGCAAGGAACACAAAAGTGCATATTCATATAGAACTCGTATCAGAGCATAAAAGTTTTAGCTAAAACATTGATATCAGCTAGTCCGTTAGAAAATAAACGCTCAAATTCCGGCTTTATTTATCAATTAAAAAATAGGATATTGTTTTTTTACAGTTTTATTAAAGCTAAATATTGAATTTAACTTGAGATAAATAATAT
>JAQYWP010000646.1 GCA_029379285.1 Rhizonema sp. PD38 | reverse complement strand
GTTCATAAGAATGTGTTTTTATACACGTAAAATTAAGTGAGCAAGTCAGTGGTAATATATGTCTTTAAATATTGAACTTTTAGAGCAAAGTTTTGAGCGTGTTAAACCCTGCGCGGATGAATTTACAGCCAGCTTCTACGAGAATCTATTTGATACTCACCCAGAAATAAAACTTTTGTTTAAGACAACAGACATGGCAAAACAAGAGAAAAAGCTGATGCAAGCTTTGTCGCTGGTGGTAGAAAATCTCCGCTCACCAGATGTTTTGGGACAAGTTCTGAGTGACTTAGGAGCAAGACACGTCGGCTATGGTGCGCTCGCCAAACACTATCGTCCATTTGGGGAAGCAATACTAACGACTTTTGAGCAGTACCTTCAACAAGATTGGACTCCGGAACTCGAAAAAGCGTGGCAAGATGCTTATAGAAAGATTACCTTTATAATGTTAAGAGGTGCAGATGTAGAATCTTCACCAAAAGAAGAGATCTTAGAAGCACCGAAACCAGAGGAAAAAACAGCAAGTGCAGCTCCGACAAAAACTCAGCACGAATTAGAGTTAATCCCAAATTCATCAAAAGAAGAGCTAAAAGTAGAGTTACTCGAAAGCAGTTTTGAGAAAGTTAAACCCCACGCAGATGAATTTACAGCCACCTTCTATGAGAATCTATTTGATGTGCACCCAGAAGTAAAACCGTTGTTTAAGACAACAGACATGGCGAAACAAGAGAAAAAGCTGTTGCAAGCTTTGGCGCTGGTGGTAGAAAATCTCCGCTCACCAGATGTTTTGGGACAAATTCTGAGTGACTTAGGAGCAAGACACGTCGGCTATGGTGCGATCGCCAAACATTACCGTCCAGTTGGGGAAGCAATACTGAAGACGTTTTCACAGTACCTTGAACAAGATTGGACTCCAGAAGTCGAAAAAGCGTGGCAAGATGCTTATAGAACGATTACCTTTATAATGTTAAAAGGTGCAGAATCTTCACAAAAAGTCCCAGCGCAAGAACCAGTAGCATTAGAGAAACCAAGACAATCAAAGGTAGAAAAGAAAGAATCTCAACAAACGCAGCCGTTGATTGAGCAACAGAAAAAGTCTTTAATCTCAATAGAATTGGATAATACCATACTCAAACAAATTGAGCGATTAAAGACTCGATTATCTCTCAAGCAGTTGAGTGAAATTCTCACAAAAATTCCAGGACAAATCCTCAATACTTTCTGGGTACTACCAGTATGGGTAGTTGCTGTTGGCTCAGCCATCATTATGATAGTAATTTTTGTATTAATCGATGACAATTCTCTGTTTGGAAAGGTTTTAGGTGGCAGTGATGCTATCAGTATGGTTGTAGCCCTGGTTCTATTTATTAAAGAAACACCTACTCGCCAAAAACAATTTCACTACCAAGCTTGGGGCACGGTTGATGCAGCTCACGGTGTAAAAGTTAGCAATGCGAGAATTTTAGCACTACAAGATTTGAATAAGGATGGTGTTTCTCTGAGAGGTTTGGATGTCCCTCGTGGAGAGTTTGTGGGTATTGATCTATCGTCATCTAATCTCAGTGCAGCCAATTTGAATCAAACCGACTTCACTAGCGCCAATCTCAGCCACGCCAACCTTGATCATGCTAACCTTTCCCAGGCAAAACTGAGTGGTGCTAATCTCAGTCATGCCACCCTGAGTTTTGCTCGCTTAAGTCAAGCTAACCTCAATAGTGCCAATCTTAGTAGTGCTAACCTGATTTGTGCAGACTTGAGCAATGCCAATATGTCAGGTGTCAATTTGAAAAATGCCTCTTTGAGTGGTTCTAACCTCAAAAGTGCTTACCTGAGTGGTGCAAATCTTAAAGGTGCTAAAGTAAGCATTTCTGAACTGAATAGTGCTTTCCTTGAAGGTGCCATCATGCCTGATGGTTCCAAGTACTCATCTATTTCGGGGTAAGCTAAACCTATTTAAATCTATGAAGAAAAAATAGGAATAGAGAATGCATAAATTTGCCGGATTTCGTCTAGATTTAAAGCAATCTGCTCAACCGCTTCAAGCAAGTAAATATAGCAGTTTTCATTTGAGTCATAGACATGTTCAAAAAAGAAATGTGGAGACGCGTCAAAAGCGCGTCTCTATACAGGTTGACGGTTAGCAAATTTTCTTAACTGAACCGTATTGGGCTAGAAGCAACAGAAAGTATACGCGATCGCTCAATTTCTACCTTTTCTCGCGGGGAACTCCCCCACTTTGTTTGGATTATAGCATTTATCGTATAACGATTAGATTTTTTATACACAGTAGATGAATTCCGGTTTACGCAATTACCAATGACAAGAAGCAACTAAATTGGCAACGATTTCCACAAGTTCTTCTGGAGCAACTGGTTTAGAAACATGAGTTTGAAAACCAGCTTCCAAGGCACGAACACAACTTTCACTATCACCATAGGCTGTTAAGGCAATAGCTGGAACTTGTCCACCCATATTAGGCTTGAGGGCACGTATTTTTCGGATTAAAGCATAGCCATCCTCATCAGGCATACCTATATCACTAATTAAGACATCAGGTTGTAACTGAGGTAAAATTTCTCTTGCTGGGGCTGCTAATGGAAATGCTGTAACGGTAGCCCCGTCAGCTTCTAACACGGTAGTGACAAAAAAGCGAGTATCATCATCATCCTCAACTACTAAAATATTTAAGCCAGCAAGAGATAAAGACTGTAGCATAACAAATATTATAAATATGACGAAGTTAGTTCACAATTTAGTATTAAGCACTCTGTTAGTAAGTGATCGCCTGAACCAAATTTTCCCTGTCAACAGGTTTCAATTTTATTAAGTCTAAATTTATCAGGATACACCAGATGGTGTCCATAAAACATAGCGCCGTCTCCAGTAATAATAGAAGTTTAATACTTTGGAATCATATTAAGTAAGTTGGCGTTAAAAAATCAACATATGTAACGAAATGTTAAATCAGCAAATAGCCCAGAAATTAGGTCATCACAAAGTTTTGACAAAACTCAACATACATCTGTGATATCCTTGATCGACAATATAATCATCTGCGTATTGCTGATCGCAGGCATCTTGCGGGCATTGAGCTGCATGACTTTACGTCCAATTTGCTCAAAGTTATGCTCAACCGTAAAATCTTGAACCAGGGTATTGCTGGCAACAATCTTTTCTAGCTGCGATCGCAATAAGGGAATATTCCATTGTCCATTGCCCAACTCAAAGATCGAGCGCTGCTCGGTTTGAATTGGCAGAACCTGAAACATTTCATAGAAAGAACGATTTGCAATGAATACCCGTAGATCTAGATTCATCACTAGCACGGGTTCCCGCGAAATTTCTATGAACACTTCGGTGTAATTCCTCACGTCGCTCAATTGGGCGTTGCTACTTTTAAGTTGGTCAATATCAACCAAAACCACCACAGCCCCATCAATCTTATTCTCAAACGTCCGATAAGGTCGAATTCGTAGCTCGTACCAATGCCCCTCTCGATCTTGAATCTCCTGAGTTTTCAAACTGAGCGTACGAATCACGTCTAAAATATGTTGCTCTAAGTTGGGCATATTCAAGTTATGATTAATGTCACTTAAAGGTCGTCCCACATCTGTTGAAATCAAGTTGAAGATGCCTTCAACTGCGGGAGTAAACTGGCGAATCCGCAAGTCACCTCCTAGCATCAAAATAGGGATATTGATACTACTGAGCAGATTCTGTAAATCGTTGCCGACCACGAGCGATCGCGGCTCTATAATCGTCTACTTCATTCTGTTTCAGGTGTTTCAGCTTCTTGCCATTAAAGATCGCTCTGCGGCTTCTGATTTGCCAATATAAATGGTTAGTCCGGGCCGTGCCTCCCGGTTTAACTTGTACTAACCAGCAGTCTTGCAAATACCAACCTTCGCTCTGCACGCGCGATCGTTCCGTAATCAGGGCATCCAAGGCAGATTGAAGTTTTTTCTGGGTGTACATTTTTGATTCGTATGCTAGAATTCGTATGCACAATAAATAAGTTTTAGCTCAAAATTAGTAGCTTGATTTTTCTCTAGAATAAATGCATACGAATTAAAGTCCATGATTTTTTAACTCATTTTAACAAAAATGTTCACTCATATTGATCCGACTCGACCGCAACTCAGGTTGGTTAGTTTAACAGCATCAGGAATGTCTGCTCAAATAGGTATCAACGTATCGGAATCGGTAGAGAAAATTTCTGACAGCACTATATAGGCATGAGTTTTCAAAAAAAACATCCATACTCATTATCAATATGCCAGAAGCTAACCTAGAATTAGAAGCATTATTAGACTACCTCAAGCACAGCCGAGGTTGTGACTTGACGGTCTATAAAAGCTCTAGCTTGATGCGACGGCTCCAGTACCGAATGCGTTACATCAACATTAATAGCTATCAAAGCTATCAACAGTATTTGCACTCCGAGCCAGATGAATTGCCAGCTTTGTTAAACGAGCTTCTAATTAAAGTCACTAGTTTTTTTCGCGATCACGATGCTTGGGATTATTTAGCAACTGAGATCATCCCCAAAATCATCACGAGCAAACAAACAGATGAACCAATTCGAGTTTGGAGTGCGGGTTGTGCTACTGGGCAAGAAATATATAGTTGCCTAATTTTATTAGCAGAAGCACTGGGAATCGAATCCTGCCTAGAGCGAGTTAAGTGTTTTGCCACCGATGCAGATCAGGCTGCCATTCGACGAGCGCAGCGAGGCATATACACTGCGACAGAGATTACAGGTATTCCTCCGGCTCTACAGGAAAAATACTTTCAATATACCAACGAGGGTTATGTCTTTCACTCAGAACTTCGCCGCCGGATTATCTTTTGTTGTCATGATTTGACGCGGGATGCTCCCATGTCCAAAATTGATCTCCTCATATGCCGCAATGTGCTGATTTACTTCAACCTCAAGGCTCAACACTCGATATTAGTTCGCTTTCACTTTGCGCTCAAGAAAACGGGTTTTTTATTCATAGGTAAGGGAGAGACAATCATCACCCGCAGATCACTTTTTCCGCCTGTCAATTTCGAGCAGCATGTTTATGCCAAAGGTCTAAATTTAGAAAAAGAAGATTACTTCTCCTTAATAACTAGAGGAAAAAATCGCCTCATTAAAGATCAACGCGCTATCAACGGCAACTTAACAGTAAAGCCGCTACTCCATCCGCAACAGCTTTCACTTGAAGGTGTTCGCTGAGTATCCACGTGAGGTAATCTCGCATGTCGGCGTTGTCATTTGCACTAACCAGCTATCTTACAAATACCAACCTTCGCTCTGAATCTATGATCGTTCCGTATTCAAGGCATCCAAGGTTTGCATTTTTGATTCGTATGTAAAAAATCAAGATTTAGTCCATAATTAGTTTGGGAATTTTTTCTATATAAGAAACGCATACGAATTAAAG